>JBBSUS010000651.1:0-2151 GCA_038234195.1 Hyphomicrobiales bacterium
CAAAGCGGTCGGATTGCGTGGCGAACCGTGCGTCTTTTGCCAGTGCCGGCCGGCCGATCGCTTCGCAGAAAGGCGCCCACTGGCTCTCACCGCCAACAGCGATGTTGATGTGGCCGTCGGCGGTTTCGACGACGCCCATCGGCGTCGAATAGGGATGATCGTTTCCGGCCTGACCCGGCACGTCGCCATCGATCAGATAGCGCGCGGCCTGAAAATCCATCATCGCTATCATCGATTCGAGCAGCGAGGTGTGCAGCCACTGGCCTTCGCCGGACCGCTCGCGTTCGGCAAGCGCGACGAGGATGCCGCAGGCGGCGTAAATGCCGGCGGTGGAATCGGCAACGGCGATGCCCGCACGTACAGGACCTTGGCCAACTAGGCCGGTGACGCCCATCAGCCCGCCCATCCCTTGCGCGATCTGGTCGAAGCCGGCGCGCATGCGGTAGGGTCCGGACTGGCCGAAGCCGGAAATTGAGGCGAGGATGATGCGCGGATTTTCCGCCTTCAGCTCCTCATAGGAGATTCCAAGCCGCTCCTTCACGTCGGGTCGAAAATTCTCGACGACGACGTCTGCATCCCGGACCAGCTGGAGAAACAGGGCGCGGCCCTCGGGCTTTTTCAGGTTGAGGGTCAGGGATCGTTTGTTGCGGTGGAGGTTCAGCATGTCGTAGCCATGCCGGGCACCGCTCATATTTGCGTTCGGGTCGACGCCAACAGGGGCTTCGACCTTGATCACGTCGGCGCCGAAATCGGCAAGGATCCGGCAGCAGGTCGGGCCGGCACGGACGCGGGTGAGGTCGAGGACGCGCAGTTTGGCAAGGGCGGCGGAGCTCATCGGGACAGGCTTTCCGTGGCTTCAAGGATGGGGCGAGCAAGGGGCGGAACGCGCCGGTGCCAGTCAGAGGCGGCCTGAAAGGCTGCGCCGAGCTTCAGAAGGTCGCGATCGCGGCCGGGCCTTGCGACGATCTGAAGGCCAACTGGCATGCCACGGTCGTCGAAGCCCGTCGGGATTGAAATGGCGGGCAGGCCGAGATAGTTGGCAAAGCGCAGGTGTGCGCTCAAGGCGTAGAGGGTTCGGCCGGAAAAGCCCTGCTTTGATGGATCAACTTCGGCGAGCGACGGCGTGCGGATCGACATCGCTGGCGTCACGAGAAAATCCGCTGCGCCAAAGATTTCCCTCAGAAACGCCTCGCGTGCCTCGGTCCGATTGGCGAGGTCGCGGCACAGCGTTTCATCGTCTATCGAGAAACCCGCTACGATACGGCGGGCGAGGCGCGGTTCGTCTCGTCCGAGCTCTAGGATCTCGCCGAAAGATCGGGCTGATTCCGCTCCAAGCACGCGCAGCGCCGCGGCACCATTCTTGTCGATGGCCTGGCCGGCTTGCGTTCCAACTGTGCCCACTCCGAGTCCAGTCAGAACGGCGATTCCATCTTCGCAGGCTGCGCGAACCGACGCGTTAGAGCGCTGCAGAAGATCTTCGGCTATGGCGACCAAGCCAGCGGTCTCGCCGATGCTTTCGCCTGCTTTCGCCCCTTCGCTGAACAGCCCAATCGCGTCGCCCACCATGAGGAGATCTGCAGCACCGTGTCCCAAAAAACCGATCGTGTCGAGGCTGGGGCTGAGCGCCATTGCGCCGTCGACAGGCACGAGGCCAGTCGATGGCTTCCACCCAGTCACGCCGCAGCAGCTTGCGGGGATGCGAACGGAGCCTGCCGTATCCGATCCGATGGCGACAAAGGCAGCACCGCAGGCGACGGTTGCGCCCGACCCGGAGGATGAGCCGCCCGGCGCGAAATCTGGGTTCCATGGGTTGCGGGAGGTGCCGATGCCGGAGGGCTCGAATGCGAGCTTCGACATTCGTGTCAGGCCGACGCGCCTTGCGCCGGCAGCGTCCATACGACTTAGGATCCCGGCCGTGTTAGTTGGCGGCGAGGAGAACGCGGCGTCCAGACCGCAGCGCGGGGTGCGGCCGGCGAGATCGAACATGTCCTTCGCAGCATAGGGAAGCCCGGCAAGGTGCTGATCGGCTGTAGCTACAGCGTGTAGAGCGTCGTTGCTCGCCTCGTTCCGCTCGACAAAAAGCCCGAAGGCGCCATCGAGTTCAGCTCCAGCAGTCGGGCAATGCTCCGCCGCGACAGCCCGCTGGTCGGG
>JBBSUS010000652.1:0-2144 GCA_038234195.1 Hyphomicrobiales bacterium
CTGGACCGGCATTCCGGTGGACCGGATGCTGGAGGGCGAGCGCGACAAGCTGCTGCGCATGGAGGACGCGCTGGCCCAGCGCGGGGTCGGGCAGGGCGAAGCCGTGCAGGCGGTCTCACGGGCCGTCCGCCGTTCTCGTGCTGGGCTGCAGGATCCGAACCGGCCGATCGGCTCGTTCATCTTCCTCGGTCCCACTGGGGTCGGCAAGACCGAACTCGCCAAAGCTTTGGCGAACTTCCTGTTCGACGACGAGGCGGCGATGGTGCGCCTCGACATGTCCGAGTTCATGGAGAAGCACTCGGTCGCCCGACTGATTGGCGCGCCTCCGGGCTATGTCGGCTACGAGGAGGGCGGTTCGCTCACCGAGGCGGTAAGGCGCCGCCCTTATCAGGTCGTGCTGTTCGACGAGATCGAGAAGGCTCATCCGGACGTCTTCAACGTCCTCCTGCAGGTGCTCGACGATGGCCGGCTGACAGACGGGCAGGGCCGTACGGTCGATTTTCGCAACACGATGATCATCATGACGTCGAATCTCGGCTCTGAATATCTCGTTTCGCTTGGCGAGGACGAGGATGCCGAGGCGGCGCGCGATCAGGTGATGGCGGTGGTGCGGGCCTCGTTCCGACCGGAGTTCCTCAATCGCGTCGACGAGACGATCCTCTTCCACCGGCTGCACCGCTCGGAGATGGCGGGAATCGTCGACATCCAGATGGCGCGGCTCGACAAACTGCTCGAAGATCGAAAGATCGTCGTCGAACTCGACGAGACGGCGAAGGCGTGGCTGGCCGAGCGCGGTTACGATCCGTCCTATGGCGCAAGACCGCTCAAGCGGGTGATCCAGCGAGAGGTGCAGGACCCACTGGCGGAGAGGATTCTTCTCGGCGAGGTCCAGGACGAGGACCACGTCAAGGTCTCGGGCGGCGGCGACCCCCTGAACTTCTATGTGGTCGGCGCGAAGGCCAAGGTCGAGGGCGATCGCGTCGCGGCTTAAGGCGGCAGCAGGAAGGCCTGATCAGACCAAAAAAAAGGGCGCCCGGGTTGGGCGCCCTTTTCCTGTTTTATCGGTTGCCGAGGGCCGCGCTCAGGCGAGCGACGGTCGCCAATAGTCGTCGACTTGCCGACCGTAATCCGGATCGTCCCAATGCGGTGTGTCGCTCGCGGCATAACGCGGTGCGCCTTCAAGCTGGTCAATGGTGATGCCGACGACGTAACCGCCTTGGCGTTCGTCGTATTTCAGGACCTCCCAAGGCAACGGGTGGTAGCTCTCGCCGATGCCGAGAAATCCGCCGAAGGACATGACGGCGTAGCGCACCCGCCCATCGATCTTGCCGATGACGAGGTCGTGGATGTGCCCCAGATGTTCGCCCTCGGTGTTGTAGACCGCCGTGCCGGACACCCGGCTGGCTTCGATATTGTTGGGCCCAACGGCTTCGCCGGGACCCCCGGCCGCCATGGCGGCTTCGCCTTCAGTCGATGACATGCTTGGTCTCCACCCGTTTATCTTGGAGCATCAACGGCTTGCTTGTGTCGAACGTTCCCTGAAGGCACGGCGGCCATGGCGGCACGAAGGGTCGATCGAAACGGCGGCCGCCGCGCTGGACGATCGGCCCGGGACCCAGCCACCGGGTCGATGATGGAATGAAACGATCTGTATCTCCACAAGGCGGACCGTTGTATATTTGCAAGCATCGGCGCTGCGGCGTCGTTTTTCCATCATCGTCTTTTCTCGAGAAGGAACCCCTTCCATGCCGACCCCGATCCGCACGGCTTTCTGCCTTGCCGCGACCCTCTTCTTCGCCGTGCCGGCATTGGCCGATCCCACGGGTACCTATGCCATCGATGGGGTCAATCCCGACGGCACGGCCTACGACGCGACGGTCGTCGTCGCCAAGGTGGGCGACACCTTCACGGTCACCTATACGCTGGATGACGGCACCAAGCTGAGCGGCACAGCCATCGGCGACGACGATATCCTGTCCATCGGCTATGTTCAGGATTCGGAAAGCGGCGTCGCGCTGATGTATCGCGACAAGGAGCAGTGGAAGGGGGTCTGGACGTATATCGGGGCAAAGACCCTCGGCACCGAAGTCTGGAAGGAGCAGTAATCCAACGCGGCGTCTCGGCAGCTGTATCCGGCAGGGCCC
>JBBSUS010000653.1:0-2140 GCA_038234195.1 Hyphomicrobiales bacterium
ACGACTGGGATTTCGACTATGTGCTGCTTGATTTCCTCGGCGACGTGGTCTGCGGCGGCTTCGGTCTGCCGATCGCGCGGGACATGGCGCAGAAAGTGATCCTGGTCGCCTCGAACGATCTGCAGAGCCTCTATGTCGCGAACAACGTCTGCTCGGCGGTGGAATATTTCCGCAGGCTCGGCGGCAATGTTGGCATCGCGGGTCTGGTCATCAACAAGGATGACGGCACGGGCGAGGCAGCGGCCTTCGCTGAGGCCGTGGGTATCCCGGTGCTGGCCGCGATCCCGCAGGATGACGATCTGCGCCGGAAATCGGCCAACTATCAGATTGTTGGCAGCAACGAGAGCCAGTGGGGCCCGATGTTCGGGGCCTTGGCCGACGCGGTTGGCATTGCCCCCCCGGTCCGCCCCGCGCCGCTGACACAGGACGGATTGCTCGCGCTGTTCTCGGCCGAAATCACCGGTGCGGATTTCGTCCTGACACCCGCGACCGACCTCGACATGCGCGGCAAGAACTCCACCCCGAAACCCTCCCTGGAAGTGGTCTACGACAATGTTTGATCTCGATACACTCGCACGGCTCGAAGAAGCCTTGCGCCGCATCGCCGGAAAGTCCGGCCAATGACCGAAGCCCGTTATGACGACGCCCGCGATGTGGCCCTGACGCAGGTGGAGGCCGACGACCGGCCCGCACCCGTGGCAGAGCCGCAGGACGGTGCGGGCTGTCATGCCGGGCCGACCATGGCGGAAGCTGCGCGCGCTGCGGGCAACTCCGAGCTGCTCGACCAATATGCCAGGGATTACCCTCAAGGCCCGCACGACAAGCCGCAAAGCATGTGCCCGGCCTTCGGCTCGCTGCGTGTCGGCCTGCGGATGCGCCGCGTGGCGACGATTCTGTCCGGGTCGGCCTGCTGCGTCTACGGCCTGACCTTCGTGAGCCATTTCTACGGCGCGCGCCGGTCGGTCGGCTATGTGCCGTTCAACTCCGAGACGCTGGTGACCGGCAAGCTGTTCGAGGATATTCGCGACGCGGTCCATGAACTTGCCGACCCGGCGCTCAACGACGCGATCGTGGTGACGAACCTCTGCGTGCCGACCGCATCCGGCGTCCCGCTGAAACTGCTCCCGTCCGAGATCAACGGTGTCCGCATCGTCGGCATCGACGTGCCCGGCTTCGGCATCCCGACCCATGCCGAGGCCAAGGATGTGCTTGCCGGGGCGATGCTGAAATACGCCCGCGCCGAGGTCGAGGCCGGCCCTGTGCAGGCCCCCGCCTCAGGCCGCAATGACCGCCCCACCGTGGCGCTGCTGGGCGAGATGTTTCCCGCCGACCCGATGATGATCGGCGCGATGCTGGCCCCCATGGGTCTCGCCGCCGGTCCCGTCGTTCCCTGCCGCGAATGGCGCGAGCTTTATGCCGCCCTCGACTGCGGCGTCGTCGCGGCAATTCACCCGTTCTACACCGCTTCTGTCCGCGAATTCCAAGCGGCGGGCCGCAAGATCGTTGGCTCCGCCCCGGTTGGCCATGACGGCACGGCGGCATGGCTTGCGGCCATCGGCGAGGCCTATGGGATCGACGCCGCCCGCATTGCTGCCGCGCAGAACGCCTTCCTCCCCGCGATCAAGGGCGCGATTGCCGCACATCCGATCAAGGGCACGATCACACTGTCGGGCTACGAGGGCTCCGAGCTTCTCGTCGCGCGTCTGCTGATCGAAAGTGGCGCGAATGTCCCCTACGTCGGCACCGCCTGCCCGAAAACCCCGTGGAGTGCCCCGGATCTGGAGTGGCTCGAGGCGAAAGGCGTCAAGGTAAATTTCCGCGCCAGCCTTGAGGACGACTGCTCCGCGATGGAAGCGATCCGCCCCGACCTCGCCATCGGGACCACGCCGCTGGTGCAGAAGGCCAAGGAACTGGCGATCCCGTCGCTCTATTTCACCAACCTGATCTCCGCCCGCCCGCTGATGGGTCCGGCGGGCGCGGGTTCGCTCGGACAAGTGGTCAACACCGCCATCGCGGGCCGCGCGCGTATGGAGGGGATGAAGGCCTTCTTCGAGGGCGTCGGCAAAGGCGATACGTCCGGCATCTGGGAGGGCTCCCCGAACCTGCGCCCCGATTTCCGCGCCGCACACCAGAAGAAACT
>JBBSUS010000654.1:0-2137 GCA_038234195.1 Hyphomicrobiales bacterium
GCTCGGCCTGACCCAGGGCGGCGACTACCACAAGCTCAACGCCATCAAGAACTTTCTCGCCAATGTGATCGCCGTCGCCGCAGTGGTGGTCTTCGTCGGCGGCGGCGTGATCGACTGGGCGGGCGCCGCCGCGATGATCCCGGGCGTTGCGCTGGGCGGCTATGCCGGCGTGTGGTCGGCCAAGCGCGTGCCGCAGATCTACGTCCGCTGCTTCGTCATTGCCTTCGGCCTGTTCCTGGCAGGGTACTATTTCTACAAGGGTTGAGCCCTTGTTAGTCCGAACCCCAGACCAAGCCTGATCACTCCCCGAACAGATCCGGACGCCGTTTGCGCGTGATCCGCTCGGCCTCGTCGCGGCGCCATCGTTCCACCGCGCCATGGTCGCCGGATGTCAGGACGTCCGGAATCGTCCTGCCTTCCCACTCGGCAGGGCGCGTGTAGTGCGGGTGCTCCAGCAGACCGCCCTCGAAGCTCTCCGTCTCGCCAGAGGTCGCATTGCCCATGACGCCCGGCAAAAGCCGTACGACGGCGTCGAGAAGGACCGTGGCCGCGACTTCGCCGCCCGACAGGACGTAGTCGCCGATCGAGATTTCGGTCAGGCCCCGCGCCTCGATCACCCGCTCGTCGACCCCCTCGAACCGGCCGCAAACGATGACGATCCCGTCGCCGCTTGCAAACTCGCGCACCATGCGTTGCGTCAACGGTTTGCCGCGCGGGCTCATCAGCAACCTTGGGCGATTGTCGCCGGCCGCCGCCGCATGGTCGAGCGCGGCGGCCACGACGTCGGCCCGCATCACCATGCCGGCGCCCCCCCCCGACGGGGTGTCGTCGACCATGCGGTGGCGACCGACGCCGAATTCGCGAAGCGGCACGGTCTCGATCGAAAAGTCCGCGCGCGCCAGCGCCTTGCCGGCGAGAGACACGCCGAGCGAGCCGGGAAACATCTCCGGATAGAGCGTCAGGATCGTCGCGCGAAACGCCATTGAGTGGGCTGCCTCGTTATCCGCCCGGTCAGCCCAGCGGCTCTTGCGGGCCGGCCTCGATGATCTTCAGGTCGCGGCCGAGAACCTCGACGGTTCGCAGCGCGGCATGCCATGCCGCGACATGCGGCGACTTCTGGTGCTGCGTCAGGTGCTCTCGGCTTTCCCATTCCTCGTAGATGCGGATCAGACCGGGCTGAAGCAGATCATCGGCAAAGGAATAGACGATGCAGCCGTCCTCCTTGCGGGTCGCCGCGAGAACCTTGGCCGCCTCGCCGCGCAGCTTTTCCAGGCCTTCGGGCGTCAACTGCTGGGTGCCGGAGATAATGATCATGGTCAAATCCTCGTCATCGTGTCGGCGCCGCTGGCGGCGCAGGATGGGTTCACAGCCGGATGTCGGCCTGACGGCGCTTGTGCCGCATCCTGGCACGAGAGGAAAGGTGGAAGCCCCGCAAAAGCGCCGGTCCTTCGGGGCGCGCCGAAGCCGGAGGAACGGTCGTCAGGTGCCATCCTCGCCCTCGTCGGGCTTGACCTCTTCGAGGCCGGCGGCGACGGGATCGACGATCAGCACCTGTCGCTCCGCATCGATCTCCGGGATTGCTCCTTGCGAGAACGGGATCATCGCCGTGCGTCCCTTGGCGCGGGAATTGCCGCCATCGGTCGGCGCGATCTCGACGATGTCGCCGGCACCGAAGTGGTGGAAGGCGAGCACCGTACCGATCGCCTCGCCGGCGAGCGTCTCGACCGCAAAACCGACCAGGTCCTCCAGATAGAACTCGTCGTCGGCGCCCGGCTCGGGAAGCGCCGCGCGATCGATGAACAGCTCGCGCCCGTTCAGACGTTCGGCATGATTGCGGTCTGCGACCTCGGCGATACGCGCCACCACGACGTTCTTCTGAACCCGGGCCGAACGAATCGTGTAGCGATTGCCCTCGGTGTCGAAGAGCGGGCCGTAGGCGCCGATATCGGTCGGATCGGTCGTGAACGACTTGATCCGCACCTCACCCTTGATTCCGTGCGGTCCGCCGACGACACCGAGAAGGACGCGGGAGACGTTCGATGGTTCTTCGGGCACGGGCGGGTCTCGCAAAATCGACGGGCAACAAGGGCGGCGACGCAAACGTCGCCCGCGCTTCCTCTATGATGCAGGGCAATCC
>JBBSUS010000655.1:0-2136 GCA_038234195.1 Hyphomicrobiales bacterium
ATCGCCAGTGCCCGTGAGACCCGGCGGCGCGTGGAATGCGGCATGATCACCTCGTCGATATAGCCGCGCTCGGCGGCGGCGAAGGGCGACAAAAAGCGTTCCTCGTAAGCGGCCGCATGGGCGGCAATCTTGTCAGGATCCTTGGCATCCTTGCGGTGGATGATCTCGGCCGCCCCCTTGGCGCCCATGACGGCGATCTGTGCCGTCGGCCAGGCGTAATTGATGTCGCCCCGCAGATGCTTCGACGCCATCACGTCATAGGCGCCGCCGAACGCCTTGCGGGTGATCAGCGTGACCTTCGGAACCGTCGCCTCGGCGTAGGCGAAGAGCAGCTTGGCGCCATGCTTGATCAGACCGCCTTGCTCCTGCGCGGTACCCGGCAAAAAACCCGGCACGTCGACGAATGTAACGATCGGAATCGAGAAGCAGTCGCAGAAGCGCACGAAGCGGGCCGCCTTGCGCGAGGCATCCGAATCAAGAACCCCCGCCAGCACCATCGGCTGGTTGGCCACGAAGCCGACCGTTCGGCCCTCGATCCGGCCGAAGCCGGTGACGATGTTCCTGGCGAACGTTGCCTGAATCTCGAAGAAGTCGCCGTCATCGGCCGTCTTGGTGATCAACTCCTTGATGTCGTAGGGCTTGTTGGCGTTGTCCGGCACCAGGGTATCGAGCGACGCGTCCTCTTCGGTGACCGACTGGGTGAAATCGAGCTCCGGCACCGGCGAGCTGTTCGATGCAGGCAAGAAGTCGATCAGCCGCCGCATCTGCAGCAGCGTGTCGACGTCGTTGTCATAGGCACCGTCCGCGATCGAGGACTTCACCGTGTGAATCGAGGCGCCGCCCAATTCTTCGGCGGTCACCGTCTCGTTGGTCACGGTCTTGACCACGTCCGGGCCTGTGACGAACATGTAGGAGGTGTCGCGCACCATGAAAATAAAATCGGTCATGGCTGGGGAATAGACGTCGCCGCCGGCGCACGGTCCCATGATGACCGAAATCTGCGGGATGACGCCGGAGGCCAGAACGTTGCGCTGGAAGATTTCGGCGTAGCCGCCAAGGGCAGCGACGCCCTCCTGGATGCGGGCGCCACCGGCATCGTAGAGACCGATGATCGGTGCGCGATTGCGGAGCGCCAGATCCTGGACCTTCTGCACCTTCTCCGCATGGGCCTCGGAAAGCGAACCGCCGAGCACGGTGAAATCCTTGGCGAAGACGAAGACCGTGCGGCCGTTGACGGTGCCCCAGCCGGTGACGACGCCGTCACCGGGATAGTGCTGTTCGGCCATGCCGAAATCCGTGGCCCGGTGCTGGACGAACATGTCGAACTCCTCGAAGGAGTCGGGGTCGAGAAAGACCGTCAGCCGCTCGCGCGCCGTCAGCTTGCCCTTGGCGTGCTGCGCGTCGATGCGCTTTTGACCGCCGCCCTGCCGTGCCTTTTCGCGCCGCGCTTCCAGTTCCGCCAGCATGTCGCGCATCGGATCGTTTCCCCCTGCCCCTTGAGCGCCCGAAATCGTCATTCGCGATAGCGAGAACGGTTCTCAAGCCTGCATAGTCAGCTTTGGCCTTCGGGAAAAGCTTGAGATGCCGCAAGCAGCAATGCCGCAACCCGCATCTCCTCCCACCGCGCGGCGCGGCGTGCCATCGCTTCGTCGTCTTCGCCCCACTGCTCGATGTTCCAGTCCTCGTCGAGATGCGCAAGCCGCCAGGCCTCCGTCGCCCCGAGTCGGCCGTCGTTGACAGCCATTGCCAGGAGCGCCGAACCTGTCAGTGTGGTCGCCTGATGCAGGGCTGCGACCTGGAAGGGGTCGGTGATTGCCGAAAGCCGCTCACGAAACGCCTCGAGCGAAGCCAGCGGCTGCGCGACGTGCATCACACCTTCGGCCAGCACAAATCGCCCCCCGAAGGTCTCCTTCGCCCATTCAAGGATCGGATTCCAGAGTTCGTTCTGGCGCTCGACAAGTGGCTCGGGCGCACCGGCGCGGTAGAACAGGAGATCAGTCTCAATGAAGTTGCCGATGTCGTCGCGCACCGGCGTCGGGTCGGCTGAGATCGCCTCGATCACCGTATTGGCGAGCCGCGTCATGGGCATGGTCGCGGGATTGATGCGCTCGACCTGAGCGTCCCATTCGTCGCGCA
>JBBSUS010000656.1:0-2133 GCA_038234195.1 Hyphomicrobiales bacterium
AAGGGCTGTCCGTCGCGGGTCGTGAGCGTCGGCGTCAGCGTCGTGCGCGGGCGTTTCCCCGGTGCGAGGGATGCCGGCAGGTCCGGCTCCAGCCAGTACATCTGGGCCCGCGAATTCAGCATGAAGCCGAGTTCGGGGATCATCGGCGAGGATTGCAACCAACCGCCGGACGGCATCGCCGCCATGACGTTGCCCCAACGGTCGGCGACGTCGATGTGGACGGTGTCGCCTCGCCTCGCCGAGGCCTGCATGGCGGCGGTGGTCGGTTCGTCGACGACCTTCTGGCCGGTCGCATCGGAGAGCCGTTCGAGCACTGCCATGACCCGATCGACCTGATCGCCATAGCCGTCGATGCGGCCGGGGCGCAGATCGAAGGAGGCCTTGTCGGTGATCAGCTTGCGGCGTTCGTCGGCATAGGCGTCCGAAAGCAGCGTCTCGATCGGGACTTCGACGAAGTCCGGGTCGCCGTAATAGGCTTCGCGGTCGGCGAAGGAGAGCTTCATCGCCTCGGTCAGAAGGTGGATGAATTCGGCGCCAGCGGGCTTGGTCTTGCCGAGATCGAAGCCCTTCAGCAGGGCCAGCGTCTGAAGGAACACCGGCCCCTGCCCCCAAGGCCCGATCTTGTTGACCGTCTGGCCGCCATATTCATAGGTCAGCGGCGCCTCGTAGCCGGCCTGGTAGCCGGCCAGGTCATCTGCGGTCAGGACGCCCCTATGGCGGTGACCGCTCTCGTCCATCGCCTCGGTGTTCGCCGCGAACTTGCCGATGGCATCGGCGACGAAGCCCCGATAATAGGCGTTTCGCGCCGCCTCGATCTGCCGTTCGCGGTTGCCGCCGGCGTTCTCGGCCTCCTTGACGATCCGTTCCCAAGTTCCCGCAAGCGCCTCGTTCCGAAAGAGCGTCCAGGGCTCCGGCGCCGAGCCGTTCGGCAGGAAGGCCTTCGCCGTCGTCGGCCATTCCTTCTCGAAGAAGTCCTTCAGGTTGGCGATCGTATCGCAAACGCGCGGCAGGATCGGATGGCCCTTGCCGGCATAGTAGATTGCCGGTTCGAGGATCTCGCGCACGCTCATCGTGCCGTGGTCGCGCAGGAGCAGCATCCAGGCGTCGAATGAGCCGGGGATGACGGTCGCCAGAAGGCCATTGCCGGGGAGCAGTTCCAGCCCCTCGGCCGGGTAGTGGGCGATGGTCGCGCCGGCCGGCGCCGGGGCCTGGCCGCACAGGACTTCCGTCCGGCCGGTTTTGGCCGAGTGGAAGATCACCGGCACGTCGCCGGCCGGGCCGACGAGATGCGGCTCGACCACCTGCAGCACGAAGGCCGTCGCGATGCCGGCATCGAAGGCATTGCCGCCGCGTTCCAGGATGCCCATGCCGACGGCCGTGCCGAGCCAATGGGTCGAGGCGACAGCACCGAAGGTGCCGAGAAGTTCGGGGCGGGTGGTGAACATGGGACTGCCTTTCAAACGTTCGGATGGTCTGGGAGCGGAAATGGTTCAGCCCTGGCGCGGATCGAGCGCATCGCGCAAGCCGTCGCCGAGAAGGTTGAAGCCGAGGACGAGGAGGAAGATCGCCACGCCGGGGAACACCGACATCCACGGCGCCTGTTCCATGTAGTTTTTCGCGGTGTTGAGCATCGAGCCCCAGGACGGGTCCGGTGGTTGCTGGCCGAGGCCGAGGAAGGAGAGGCTCGCCTCGGCGATGATGGCCGTCGCGATCGTCAGCGTCGCCTGAACGATGAGCGGGGCCAGGATGTTGGGAAAGATATAGCGGATCAGGATCCAGTGGCTGGGCAGGCCGATCGCGCGGGCGCCCTCGACATAATCCTCGGACTTGATCGCCAGGGTCTGGCCTCGGGCGAGACGGATGAAGATCGGCGTCTGGGAAAAGCCGATGGCGATCATCGCATTGGTGAGGCTCGGCCCCAGGAATGCGGCCAGCGCGATGGCGAGGATCAGGAACGGGATCGACAGGAGCGCATCGGCGACGCGGGAGATTCCCATGTCCGTCCAGCCGCCGAAGAAGCCGGCGAGAATGCCGAAGGGCACGCCGACGATGACGGCAATGGCGACCGAGACGACGCCGGCCAGAAGCGACGCCCTTGCCCCGAAGGCCATGCGACTGAAGATGTCCCGGCCG
>JBBSUS010000657.1:0-2127 GCA_038234195.1 Hyphomicrobiales bacterium
CGAGCGCTTCGGAGGCCGCGTGAGAGCGGCATAGGCCATGCGGGTGACGGGAATGGGGTCTGCGAGATCGGCCTTAGGGGCTCGATTGCGGAAATAGTCTGGGAAAACGAGCCCCGAACGGGGTCGGCTGCGGGCGGGAGACTGCGGCCGGGTGTGATGAGAGTTGGCAGCCCGTTTCGCGGTTGCCGGGAGGGACTGACATGAATTCGCTGAAGTCGAGCGCGCTGGAGCCGACGCGCGCCGAGCTGAAAGGCCTCGGTCGCGGCGAGGCCGCATTGCGGCTGCTGCCGGTCTACGGCCTTCCGATCATCACGCTCGTGCTTATCATCCTTTTCTCGGCTCTTCTGCCCAACACCTTTCCGACGCTCCTCAATCTGCGTTCGGTGATCTCCGACAAGGGCGTCATCGCGCTCTTGGCGCTGGCAGCGATGATCCCGATGACGGCCGGCAAGATCGACCTCACCGTCGGCTACGCCATCGTCATCTGGCACATCCTGGCCATCAGCCTGCAGACGGCCTTCGGCATTCCCTGGCCGCTCGCCGTGCTGATCGTGCTGATGCTCGGTGCGTTCGTGGGCTTCCTCAACGGGCTCCTCGTCGAGGTCGCGCAAATCGACAGCTTCATCGCGACGCTCGGCACCGGTACGGTGCTCTATGCCGTCGCGCTCTGGTACACCGGCGGCCGCCAGGTGGTCGCGACGCTGCCGCAAGGCTTTCTGGCGATCAACGGCACGATGCTGTTCGGCTTGCCGATCGCCGGCGCCTATGTCTTGTTGGTCGCGCTGGTCCTCTGGGCGATACTCGAATTCACCCCGACCGGCCGTTATCTCTACGCCATCGGCGCCAATCCGAACGCCGCCGCCCTGAACGGTATCGCCGTCAAGCGCTTCACCATCGGTGCCTTCGTCGCCTCGGGAACGCTGACGGCGGCGGCTGGCGTGCTGCTCGCCTCCAAGCTGCGCATCGGCCAGGCAAGCGTCGGGTTGGAATATCTGCTGCCGGCGCTGGTCGGAGCGTTTCTGGGTTCGACGACCATCAGGCCGGGGCGCGTCAACGTCTGGGGCACGGTGATCGGCGTCGTGATCCTTGCCGTCGGCATTTCCGGCATCCAGCAATTCGGCGGTTCATTCTGGGTCGAGCCGATGTTCAATGGCATGACCCTGCTGATCGCCATCGGCATCGCCGGCTATGCGCAGCGCAAGCGCGGTGAAAAACCCGCAAGTCCAAAGACCAACAAGGCGGCCATCTCCGAGCCGTCTCCACAGGGAGAAACCACAGCATGAACCACATCACGCCTTGGGCCATGAGCCGACGCCTGTTGATGGCTACGGCCAGTCTTGCGACGCTCACGATCTCCTACGGCCTTGCCCATGCCGACGCCTACACCGACGAGGCCAAGGCCGTCGTCGAAAAGGCCGTCGCACCGGTGACGAAATGGGAAGGCCCGACCAGCGGCCCGAAGGCCGCCAAGGACAAGTCCATCGTCTATGTCGCCGGTGACATGCGCAATGGCGGCATTCTCGGCGTCGCGCAGGGCGTCAAGGAAGCGGCGGCCGCGATCGGCTGGATCTATCGCGAGATCGACGGGCAGGGCACCGTTTCCGGCCAGGCGTCTGCGCTGAGCCAGGCGATCGCGCTGAAGCCCGACGCCATCGTCGTCGGCGGCAGCGATGCGGTCGAGCAGAAGGCGGCGCTGCAGAACGCCAAGGACCGGGGCATCACCATTGTGGGCTGGCATGCCGGACCGAAGCCGGGGCCGATGGCGGATTCGCCGGTATTTGCCAATGTCACCTCCGATTCGGCCGAAGTCGCCAAGGTTTCGGCGATGAAGGCGATCGCAGACAGCGATGGCAAGGCTGGCGTGGTCATCTTCGCCGATTCCACCTATGCCGTCGCCATCGCCAAGGGTCGGGCGATGGAAGCGGTCATCAAGAAATGCGAAGGCTGTAAGGTTCTCGAATTCGAGGACACGCCACTCGCCGACGTCTCAACCCGCATTCCGCAGCTCCCGACGACGCTGCTTCAACAGAACGGCGCCAAATGGACCCATTCGCTGGCAATCAATGACCTCTATTACGATTTCATGCCGCCGGCGCTTTCGGCGGCGGGTCTGCCCGGAGACGGCGC
>JBBSUS010000658.1:0-2108 GCA_038234195.1 Hyphomicrobiales bacterium
ACGCGGTCGCCAGCGGACCGGTTTCCGCTTCGCCGTCGCCGACGACGCAGGCGACGATGAGGTTCGGATTGTCGAAAACCGCGCCGAAGGAATGGCTGAGCGAATAGCCCAGTTCTCCACCCTCATGTATGGACCCAGGACATTCAGGCGAGGCATGGCTCGGGATGCCGCCCGGATAGGAGAACTGCGTGAAAAGCCGGCGCAAGCCGGCCTCGTCGCGGGTGATTGCGGGATAGACCTCGCTATAGGTGCCTTCCAGATAGGTGTTGGCGACCACCGCCGGGCCGCCATGGCCAGGTCCGGAGACGTAGATCATGTCCAGATCGTATTTGACGATCGCGCGGTTGAGATGGGCATAGATGAAGTTCTGCCCCGGCGTCGTGCCCCAATGCCCCAGAAGCATGTGCTTGATGTCGGAGAGCTCCAGCGGCCGCTTGAGCAGCGGGTTGTCACGCAGATAGATCTGACCGACGGATAGGTAGTTCGCCGCGCGCCAATAGGCGTCGATCGTCTCGATTTCGGTGGTCGAAAGCTTTTTCGTCATAGGATCGGTCCGTTCGTTCCTGAAGAAGCGAGGACGCCGCAGACAAGATTTGCGATCATGCCCTCCTCGTCGGTCGGCATGACGCGAACCGTCACCCCACCCTGATTGGTGGAGATGATGGCGCCATCGACAGCGTTGACTGCGTCGTCCAGATAGATGCCGAGAAAGCCGAGATCGGCGCAGATGCGAGCCCGAACCGTGGCCGAGTGCTCGCCAATGCCACCGGAAAAGACGAGCGTATCGACCCCACCGAGAACCGCCGCGAAGCCGCCGATCCATTTGCGAACCTGATAGCAGAAGAGCCCGACGGCCTCGGCCGCGCGGGCATCTTTGTCTTCGATGGCAAGGAGGTGGCGGATGTCCGAACTGGTTTCGGAAATGCCGAGCAGGCCCGATTGGGCATTGACCATCATGTCGTATGCATCGGCCGTCATGTTCTCGGTTCTTGCCAGATAGCCGGACAGACCGGGATCGATGTCGCCGGAACGCGTGCCCATGGGAATACCGGAGGCCGGCGTCAGCCCCATGCTGGTATCGATCGGCCTTCCCGCCTTCACGGCGGCAAGACTGGCGCCGGAGCCCAGATGCGCCAGGATCACCCTCCCGTTGGCGGCGTCCGGCCCGGCAATACGGGCGAGTTCGCCCATCAGATAGTTGTATGACAACCCGTGAAAGCCGAAGCGGCGCACGCCCTTGGCCTCGTAACCACGCGGGATGGGAACGATCTGCGCAAGACGCGGCATGTCGTGGTGAAAGGCGGTGTCGAAACAGGCGATCTGCGGCACGCCTGGAAAATGCGTACGGGCAGCCTCCACCAGGCGAAGCTCGTCGGGCAGATGTTTGGGATCGAAGGGAGACAGCCGGCGCAGGGCCTTGATCATGGCTTCGTCGACGCGCTGCGGTGCGCCGTAGTCGGCGCCGCCATGCACGATCCTGTGCCCAACCGCCACGAGACGACCAACGCCGCAGCGGCTTGCCATCATGTCGAGGACGATTGCCACCGCGTCGTCGTGATCTGCGGTCGCGACCGAACGCGAAACGGTATCAGCCCCGCCATTCTCCTGCAGTTCGAAGCGCCCCATTTCCGAGCCGATCCGTTCGAAAGCACCCCTGAGAATCAGCCTGCACGGCTGTCCCGCGGCGAAAAGCGCAAACTTGATGCTGGATGATCCGCCATTAAGCGCAAGGATGAGTCCGTCGGAATCGGCCATCTCAGGTTTCGAGCCCGCGCGCTGCCAGGCGGTCTCGTGTGGTCGCCAAATCGGTGTGGACAATGCCGGTGATTCCAAGGTCTGCGGCAATCTCGACGAAGAGGGAGGTGTTTTCCAGATAGACGATCCGGCTGACGGGCGTCTGGACGAGATCGATGGCCATACGGAATATCCTGACATCCGGCTTGCGCAGGCCGACGAAGCAGGAGGAAACGAACACGTCGACGAATCCTGCGAGCCCGAAGTGACGAATTCGATGCGCGTTGAGCTCGCGGGATTCGTTGCTGACGACGACCACCTTCAGACCATTTCGCCTGCGTATAGCGGTCATGAGATCAATCATTCCGGGTAGC
>JBBSUS010000659.1:0-2107 GCA_038234195.1 Hyphomicrobiales bacterium
AAGAAGCCGTCCAAAGGCAACGCGCCCTTGCCGTCCGCACCGACGGCCAATTCACCGCGCAGCCCGGCATAGTGCTTGTCGGCCACCGGTGGAACGATCGCCAGGCCGTCGAGCGCTCCGCGCAGGATCATGACGATGAGCCGCGGATCGCGCCGCACCCCGGCAAACGCGGCGCGGGGTGCGTTGGCCCAGGCGACGAACGAACCAGCGCCCAGGAGAAACGAGCGGCGGCTGGGCTGAAACTCGGAAAGCACGGTGTTGGGGCTGGTCGCTTCCATCGCGGTTACCTTCGCTGGAATTCCGGACTCATCAGCAGAAGGACAAGCGCTTGCTGACGCGAATCGGCTCGTTCGATGCTTTGTCGGGTGGCCTTGCTCATCGTGTCGCCGAGCACGGTCTGGGCGACTTGCAGCGGGTTCTGTTTGCTGGAGCGCTCGGCCAATTGCTGGGCGACCTCGACGCGTGCGGTCATCGCATCGGGTGCCAGCCAGTCTGCGCCGATATCAGAAAACCCGTCGGGGGCGCCCGCCTTCCACAAGGGTTGGCCCAATCCGTCCAGCATTTTCAGCACCAGTGGGGTTCCGATCGCCGGCTGGATCGCGCGAAGGCTGGAAAAGATGAACTCCTGCGGCGTCTTGAACTTTTGGGGCGGTGCCTGCCAGGCCTCGTCGGACCGAACGAGTGTCAATGCGAGCGCCTGAAGGTCGCCATCGGTCTCGATGAAGTTGGCCACCAGCCGCTCGACGAGCCGCGGATCCGGGGTGTCGCCGGTGAAATGTCGCGCGAATTTCAGCGCGACATGCCGCGCGGTGGCGTGGCTGCGCCCCAGGTCCCGCAGCAGGGCCAGCCCCTGATCCATGCCGGTTTGATAATAGGTCTTGCCCATGACGGTCTGCGGGCCCGGTTCGTGGCGATCCGGGATGAAGACAAAGCGGTACTTGTCGATGTCTCCGGCTTTCGACTGGAAATCGATCGCCCACCCGCTGAAGATCTTGGCGGCAGCGATGACGTCGTCCTGATCGTATCCGCCATTCACGCCGACGGTATGCAGTTCCAGGAGCTCGCGTCCGAAATTCTCGTTGAGACCGCCATGGCTACGCTGGCCCGCCCCACTGTGCGGTCCGGTGGAATTGGTATTCTCGAGATAAAGGAGCATCGCGGGGTGCTGCGCCACCGCTATCAGCATGTCCTCGAACCGGCCAAGAGCAAATGGTCGGATCGCTTCCCGCTCGAATGGGCCGGCCATGGCATAGACGAAGACGCTGACGGCGCCGGCCACGCAGAAATGATTGGCCCAGAACGCCACGAGGCGCTCCACGAAACCACTTCTGAGGCTTCTCACGAGGTCCAGCCGTGCTGAGAATTCGTCGGTGACGAACTCGATGGGATAGCGTGGACTGTCGCAGCCCGGCGTCAACGGGTCCGCCTTGTGGGCTTGCCGGGTTTCCGCCATGACCTGATGGGCAGCAAGGAGATTGGGCGCCGCGAGTTGTGCCGCTCGCCGTTCGACGATCTCATGGGCCAGCATGATGCGCAGGTCGACGCCAGGGGCTGGGACCCGGTAGGGTTTCAGCCCGTAGCCGAAGCGTGAAAAACCGAGAACGGCGTGATCATTCGACATGGGCGGCTCGTTGGCATCACGTCTCGCTCGGGACAGGTTCGAAGTCCTTGCGATCTGTCACGATGCGTTTTGACGCCCAAGAGATTAGTCGCCAAAGCATGGCCAAACCACGACGCTCATCGAGCCAAGATGCCGATTTGATGCCGGAGCAGGAGTGCGCATGGGCCGCATAGGATCGGCGATGGCTCGAAAGGAGAGCGTGGCCGCGCCGGAATGCAGGCAATGACGAAAAAGGCCGTCGCCGATTGGCAACGACCTTCGATCACAGGCAGTAGCGGTTGAAAAAAGGCGTTAAGCCTTTTCTTTCACCGACAAAATCTGGCGACCGCGATACATGCCGGTCTTCAGGTCGACGTGATGCGGACGACGCAGTTCGCCCGAATCCTTGTCCTCGATATAGGTCGGCGCCTTGAGGGCGTCGGTCGAGCGGCGCATGCCGCGCTTGGACGGCGTCGTTTTGCGTTTGGGGACGGCCATGGTCTGCTC
>JBBSUS010000660.1:0-2094 GCA_038234195.1 Hyphomicrobiales bacterium
GGCAGGCCGCGCAAGCCTTCGGCCGGGTCTATCCCGAGCCCGTCGATGCGGACCCTGCCGTGGTCGAGGAGATGAGACAAGTTGACACCCGTCTGTCGGAGCTGGCGGACAGATCCGAGCTGACAGACTCGGAAACGGAGGAATATGAGCGACTGGCCATTCGCGCCGAAGAATTTGCGGACCAGCTGGATCAGCTCGAGGAGGTCTATTCCGACGAGGCCATGGCCATCGCCGGCGGTCTCTTGTCGCTGGATCATGCCGGTCAGCTTCGCTTCGAGGCCGGCCTGGTGCGGCCCGAGGACATTCCGGCGGAGACGTCAGCGGACAATCCAAGCGATGCCGACGATGCACCCGACGTGAGCAACAGCAACGGCGCAGGCGTCGGCGATCCGGATGCCAGTGAGCCCGATGGCGGTGTTGGTGATGCTGGTGGCGTTGACGCTCCGACAGCATCCACGATGCGACCTCTCCGCATCGAGGCCCCGCGTCCCGTGACGGTCGGATATGGCGGGGTGTCACCAAGCGTCGATGATCCGGCCGCTGCCAGACGCAAGGAAATGGGTCTGTCGGCAGCGCTCGCCGATGACCTCAGGGCCATCCGCCATCAGATCCTGAAGGCGCATCTCGCCGGCGACTTCGAGACCGCCTTCGATCTCAATCTCTACTCGCTCTGCACGTCGGTGTTGGCCGTGGGCTATCGACCAAAGCCGATCGACCTGTCGGTGACACCGGTGATGAACCAGAGCTCGGCAGCGCATCTCACCGGCACCGTGGCCGAGAAAATGCTCGACGCGCAGAAAAAGGCGCTCCGGCTCGACTGGATGCAGTTGCCTAAGCCGCAGGACTTCATCGCCCTCAGCGCTCTGAAGCCGGGCGAAAAGCAGGCCCTGTTCGCGTTCGCGACGGCCTGTGGTCTCGTTTCGCAGCTTTCCGTCGACCATGGTGCCAATCCGGTGATCGAGGAGGCAGGGCGCCGAATGGCGGTGGACGTTGCTGCCTGCTGGCGACCAACGGGGTCCAGCTACTTCGGGCGCGTAAAAAAGGAGATGTCGCTTGACGTCGCGCGTGAGCTGATTGGCGATCGCTGGGCCGACGAGCATGGCGGCGGCAAGAAAGCCGTGCTGGCCGAGGCGATGGAAGCGGCGTTTTCGGACCAGGCGCGCGAGCGTGCGGGACTGGCGCCGGTGACGGCGGCCAAAACCGCGCGCTGGCTACCCGCCGGGATGGGGTTCGGCGATGTGGACGCTGCGATCGAAACTGCCGATGACGCCGTGATCGACGCTGACGAAACCGACGGCAATCACGGCGCGATGGCTGACGACGCCAAGCACATCGAGCTGAACGCCGATGCGATGGGCAAAGCTGACGACGCGGCAGAAACAGAGGAACCCACCGATCCCGTTACCTTGCCGGCGTTCCTGACGGCCGACGCCGCTTGACGGACCGGGCGCTACCCCGAATGACGGTTGCCGTCCGCGGCGACCGTCGCCTCTTCACCTGACCGATCGCCAGCCCGTCTGCAAGGACGGGAAGGCAAGCCCATCTGACCACCGGAACCACACGCGCCGGACATCCTTCGAGCCGAAGGCGCGCGTTTGGCGGGTCCACCGATGCGATGGCCGCCGCGAACCCTCGCGGGCGCATCAACATGCGATGGGAGAGCCTTTGTCCAGGGCGGTCGGCCGGGGTGCCGGGGCAACAACAGCTTTCGCCGGCGTGGCGGTTTGCCTGATCCCGGGCCCCCTGCAAGAGTTTTCTAACACTGCCTATCTAGAATCCGCCCAACGATCTCAGCCATTTTCGGACGACGCCATGCGGACCGATCATCAACACGTCTCTCTTCACCACGCACCAGCCCGCCGAACGCGTGTCCGGGCGTTCACTGTGTTCGATCGGTCTCGCGCCGTGGATGATCCAGCGCTTGCACAGGCGTTTGCGCTCTACGACGAACTCGTCGGTGCGATCGAGAGCGAATATGCCGATGAAAGTCGGGCGATCCGCCGCCATGCGCTGCGCGAGGCGCGCAAACTCGTCGCCGCCCATCTGAAAATGGGTCAGCCTGATATCAGTGGCGTCGACCCCGGCGAATTGGAC
>JBBSUS010000661.1:0-2090 GCA_038234195.1 Hyphomicrobiales bacterium
GACATGCAGATGATCGCCGAAATCTATGGCCTGATGCGCGACGGCCTCGGCCTTGATGCCGGCGAAATGGCGAAGATCTTTGCCGACTGGAACACCCGCGGACTGGCCTCCTATCTCATCGAAATCACGGCTGCCGTGCTTTCCGAGGTCGATCCCGACACGGGCAAGCCGATGGTCGACGTGATCGTGGACGAGGCAGGGCAGAAAGGCACCGGCCGCTGGGCGGTGATCGAGGCGCAAAAGCTCGGCGTCGGGGCGACGACGCTGGAGGCCGCCGTTTCGGCGCGCAGTCTTTCCTCGCGGCGCTCGGAGCGGCTGGCGCTGGCCGAGCGCTATGACGGGCGTGTCGATCTGACTGGCAAACTCGGCGGTGACGCCAACCAACTCGGCGAATTGGAAGCCGCCCTGGAGACGGCGAAAATCATCGCCTATGCCCAGGGTTACGTGGTGATGGCCGATGCATCGAAGGAATTCGGCTGGGACCTGCCGCTTGCCGACATTGCTCGCATCTGGCGCGCCGGGTGCATCATACGGTCGCGCTTCCTCGACGACATCATGCAGGCGTTCGGAGACACGGTCGGCGGGGAGAAAACCTCCGGAAGCACGACCGGAGAGGCGGTCAATCTGCTGGCCGTTCCGAGCTTCGCGAGCCGCGTCGCGAAGGGGCAGACGGCGTTGCGCAAGGTGGTGGCCGAGGCGGCCGGCGCAGGCATACCGGTGCCGGCCCTTTCTGCGGCACTCGCCTACTTCGACGACTACCGCCGGGCGCGGGGGACGGCAAACCTCATCCAAGGTCAGCGCGACTTCTTCGGGGCTCATACCTTCAAGCGTCTCGACAAGGACGGGACCTTCCACCACAAATGGCCGGCGATCTGATCCATGATCTTGGATTGTGTGGAGCCGGGAGTGAGCCAGCATCGTTCAAGCCAGGATTGAAAATGAAAATGCGGGAGCTTGGGCCATGTTCGACAAATCGATGAACTTTGCACTTGGCGAGGATATCGATGCGCTTCGCGATATGGTTCACCGCTTCGCGCAGGAAAAGATCGCCCCGCGGGCCCGCGAGATCGACGCGTCGAACGAGTTCCCCAACGAACTCTGGCGCGAAATGGGCGATCTCGGCCTTCTCGGCATCACCGTGGAAGAGGATTATGGCGGCTCGGCCATGGGGTACGTCGCCCATTGCGTCGCGATCGAGGAGATAAGCCGGGCCTCCGCCTCGGTAGGCCTGTCTTACGGCGCCCATTCCAATCTCTGCGTCAACCAGCTGCGCCGCAACGGCACGGACGAGCAGAAGCAGAAATACCTGCCGAAGCTCGTCTCCGGTGAGCATGTCGGCTCGCTCGCCATGTCAGAGAGCGGCGCGGGCTCGGACGTCATCGGCATGACGCTTCGTGCGGAGGGGCGCAACGATCGCTTCGTCCTCAATGGCACCAAGATGTGGATCACCAACGGCCCGGACGCCTCGACGCTGATCGTCTACGCCAAGACCGATCCGGACGCCGGCCCGCGGGGCATCACTGCCTTCATCGTCGAAAGGGGCATGGCGGGCTTTTCGACGGCGCAGAAGCTCGACAAGCTCGGCATGCGCGGCTCCAACACCTGCGAGCTGGTCTTCGAGGATTGCGAAATTCCCTACGAGAACGTCCTCGGCGAGGTTGGGGGTGGGGCGAAAGTGCTGATGAGCGGCCTCGACTACGAGCGCGCGGTGCTGGCCGCCGGTCCGCTCGGCATCATGCAGGCCTGCATGGACGTGGTGCTGCCCTATATCCATGAGCGCAAGCAGTTCGGCCAGGCGATCGGCGAGTTCCAGCTGATGCAGGGCAAGGTCGCCGACATGTATGCGACGATGAATGCGTGCAAGGCCTATGTCTACGCCGTGGCCAAGGCCTGCGACCGCGGCGAGACCACGCGCAAGGACGCCGCCGGCGCGATTCTGTACGCGGCGGAGAAGGCTACCTGGATGGCGCTGGAGGCGATCCAGGCGCTTGGCGGCAACGGCTACATCAACGACTACCCGACCGGGCGGCTGCTGCGTGACGCCAAGCTCTATGAGATCGGCGCCGGCACCAGCGAAATCCGCCGCATGC
>JBBSUS010000662.1:0-2090 GCA_038234195.1 Hyphomicrobiales bacterium
CGGGCGCAGCCTGTGCGCTCGTGTGCGGCTACGGGACGGCGCACTATGCGCTGAAGCAACGCGCCGCCATCAAGCCGGGCGAGACGCTGCTGGTGCTTGGCGCCTCGGGTGCGACGGGCATCGCGGCGATCCAGATCGGCAAGGCGATGGGTGCGCGGGTGATCGCTGTGGCCTCCACCGGCGACAAGCGGGCGCTGACGCTCGAAGAAGGCGCCGACGTGGCGATCGGCTACGAGACCTTGCGCGATGATATCAAGCGGTTGACGAACGGCACCGGTGTCGACGTTGCCTTCGATCCGGTCGGCGGCGAGGCCTTCGATGCTGTGTCGCGGTCGATGGCCTGGAACGGCCGGCTGCTGGTTGTCGGTTTCGCCTCGGGAACGATCCCGACGCTGCCGGTGAACCTGACGCTGGTCAAGGGCTACAGCGTCGTCGGAGTCTTCTGGGGGAGCTTCACCAGCAAGGAGCCGGCGCTGTTTGCCGCCAACATGAAACAGCTGATGGGCTGGGCGATGGACGGTACGGTGCGCCCGCATATCTCAGAACGCGCAAAGCTCGCCGATGCGGCCGATGTCCTGACCCGCATGCACGCGCGCCAGACGACGGGCAAGGTCGTGCTCATCCCCTGATCGGCCTGGCGACCGCAGGCAGGGAAGCGTCGATCGAAGGCAAGCCTGCCTCATCCGCCTGCGCCATCCGGCCCCGTTCGGGCGTCGGGCACGGTTATTCCGTGGTTCACCCCACCGAGGCAGCCGAAATTTCACGTGAATCATATTCGTTTTCCAAGGATCGTTTCGATGACCTCCCTCCCAGAAACCATGCAAGCGCTCGTCCTGAAATTCGACGGCTATTCCGGCACGTCCGAAGGGCCGCAGATCGACGATCTGAAGGACTGGGTCGAACTGAAGACCATGCCGGTGCCGCAGCCGGGCGAGCGGCAGGTGCTGATCCAGGTCGGGCTCGCCAACATCAACCCGTCGGATCTCCACTACATCAAGGGCGAATACGGCCAGCCACGCCGCGTCGGCACAGCGGCCGGCTTCGAGGCGATGGGCACCGTCGTCGCGACCGGCGAGGCGGAGGCAGCGAAAGCCCTGATGGGCAAGCGCGTCGCTTTTTCGTCCAGCCAGAGCGGCACCGGTTGCTGGGCGCAATACGCCCTCACCGACGCCGGCGCGGCGATCCCGCTCGCCGACGGTCTCTCGGACGCCGACGGTGCAGCGCTGATCGTCAATCCGCTGACGGCCTATGCGATGGTGAAGCTTGCGCAGGATCACGGCGCGAAGAGCTTCGTGATGACGGCCGGTGCCAGCCAGTTGTGCAAGTTGATGGCTTCGTTTTCGAAGGACATCGGCCTTCACGCCATTGCCGTCGTGCGGCGGGAGGAGCATCGCTCGACGCTGGAGGGCCTCGGCGCAGGAACAGTCCTCAACACGGCCCGCGAGGATTTCGAGGAGATGGCTCTCCAGGCGATGAAGCAGAACCGGCCGACCGTCCTGCTCGACGCCGTCGCCGACCAGCATTCGGCAACGCTCTTTTCGATGATGCCGGCGTCATCGCGCTGGGTGATCTACGGCAAGCTGTCGTCTGAGGCTCCGCGCCTGCCGGGCCTTGGCCAGATGGTGTTCATGAAGAAGGTGATCGAGGGCTTCTGGCTGACCGAATGGCTCGGCCGGGCTTCGCCTGACGAACGCCGGCAGGCGTTCACCGAAGTGCAGAAACGCTTCCTCTCCGGCGCCTGGAAAACCGATGTGGCCGAGACGATCCCATTGACCGAGGCGCCCGACCGGCTGGCCGAGGCGCTGGACGGCATGAACCGCGGCAAGGTGATGCTGAAGCCCTGACCTCGCCATGCTTGCCGAACTCGGGCGAGTTGCCCGACCCCATTCGAAGCGGCGTCGTCCGACTTGAGACGGTTTCAATCGCTTGCAATGGGCCCCGGCTCAAGGCCGGGGTGCCGATCTTCATGGATGGCAGGCGTCCGACCGGCGGGCGATGCGAAGTGCCCGAATGCCACGAACTTGTCCCACCGCCGCAGGCCCTACTGCTCCTTCCGAGACCCGTCGATCACGTCGCCGAAGAAGTGCCAC
>JBBSUS010000663.1:0-2086 GCA_038234195.1 Hyphomicrobiales bacterium
GACTACTTCAAGGGCAAGCAGCCGATCGACGATCTGGTGTTCGCCATCACCACCGATGCCTCGGTGCGCGTCCAGAAGCTGACCGCCAACGAATGCCAGGTGACGCGCTATCCGAACGCTGCCGATGTTGCAGCCCTGCAGGCGAATGATCAGCTGACAGTGCTCGGTCAGGAAGGCCTGAACGTCGCCTATCTCGCCTACAACACTACGCAGCCGCCCTTCGACAAGGTCGAGGTCCGCAAGGCCCTCAACATGGCGGTCAACAAGCAGGCGATTGTCGACTCGGTCTTCCAGGGCGCGGCAACCGTCGCCAAGAATCCGATCCCGCCGACCATGTGGTCCTACAATGACGCGGTGAAGGACGACGCTTACGATCCGGCGGCCGCCAAGAAGATGCTGGAAGACGCCGGCGTCAAGGACCTGTCGATGAAGCTTTGGGCGATGCCGGTGTCGCGCCCCTATATGCTCAACGCCCGCCGCGCGGCCGAACTGATGCAGGCGGACCTCAAGAAGGTCGGCGTCAATGCCGAGATCGTCTCCTATGAGTGGGCCGAATATCTCGACAAGTCGAAGGCCAAGGACCGCGACGGCGCGGTCATGCTGGGCTGGACCGGCGACAACGGCGATCCGGACAACTTCCTCGACACGCTGCTGGGCTGTGACGCCGTCGGCGGCAACAACCGCGCGCAGTGGTGCAACAAGGAGTTCGACGATCTGGTCACCAAGGCGAAAACCGAGTCCGATCAGGATGCTCGCTCCAAGCTCTACGAGCAGGCTCAGGTCGTCTTCAAGAAGGACGCGCCCTGGATGACCATCGACCATTCCAAGGTGTTCGTGCCGATGCAGAAGTCGGTCACCGGTCTCGTCCAGGACCCGCTGGGGTATATCCGCTTCGACGACGTCGACATCGCAGAGTAGGCGGCACGATCGCTACGATTGCCCCTTAAGGCTGGAGCCGCGGGGGCACAGACCAAGGGGCGGCTCACGTCGCCCCTTTTTCGTTTGCCGGCGTCGTCTCGCGAGGGCCCGTCTTGCGGAATCTGCCTGTGAGACCGAAAAGGGCGTCATGACCGCCACGCATCCCTTCCATTCCCGCATCCTTCTCGTCTTCGATTTCGACTGGACGCTCGCGGCCGACAGTTTCGAATCCCTCGTCGAGACGATGGGACTCGACGTCGAGGACTGGAAGGAGAACCATTACCACCGGCTTGGGAACGACGGATGGGACGATATCCTCGCCAAGGTCGAGGGGTTGCGTGAGGTGGCAAGGGCTGCGGGCAGGCGCGTCGACATGGAAAGCGTCGCCAGGGCGGGTGCCGCGACGCGGGGCTTCGATGCGGCCGAGACCATGCCAGGGCGGCTGCGCAGCATCGCCGAGGCGATCGACCCCGGCATCCGTCTGGAATTTGCCATCGTCTCTTCGGGCTTTGCCGAGCTCGTCGGACACCACGCTATCGCCAAGGCCTTCGACAGCCTCCATGCGTCGGCGTTTCATGTGGAGGATGGCCATCTGGCCGGGGTGAAGCGGATGATTTCCCACCCCGAAAAGGTCCGCTACATCCAGGCTCTGGCCAAGGGCATCGATACCGATGGCGCCAACAGCCCGTCGCGTACCGAAAAGAACATTTCAGAGAACGAGCTTCGGGTCGCCTTTGATCAGCTGATCTATGTCGGCGACGGGGCCTCTGACCTTCAGGCCTTTCAATTCGTTCGCGAAGCTGGCGGTTTTGCCATTGCGGTCTCGCGCGACGGACGATTCTCGGCCGAAGCCGAGATGCACGAGAACCAGCGTCCGGACGCGCTTGCGCCTCCCGGTTATGCCGACGGTGCGCCGCTCTTCGAGATCCTGGCGCTCGCTGTGCGTTCCCATGCGAGCCGCATCGCTCTGCGCCGCGCGGGTGCCGACCGGTGAGCCTCGCGTTGGGACGGAGCGGCGATCCATTGATCCGAGCAGCGCGGCAGAGTGATGCGCCCGCCATCGCGCGGCTTTGGCACGAGGGCTGGCAGGATGCCCATATCGGCCGGGTTCCCGACGCGTTGCTGCGCCATCGAGACGCTCAAAGCTTCGCTCGCCGCGCCGGCGCCC
>JBBSUS010000664.1:0-2068 GCA_038234195.1 Hyphomicrobiales bacterium
ATCCGGGGCTCGGCGCGCTGAACGTGATGGGCCTGTCGAGCCCGGGCAGCGCCATCCTGTCGGCGGTCATCTTCAACGCGCTCGTGATCATCGCCCTGATCCCGTTGGCCCTGCGCGGCGTGAAATATGTGCCGGCGTCGGCTGCAAGCCTCCTGCGGCGCAACCTGCTCATCTACGGCGTCGGCGGGTTGGTGGTGCCATTCATCGGCATCAAGGCCATCGACCTCGCCGTCACCGCGCTCTCGCTCGCCTGAAGAACGGACATACCGATGCTGAGTTTCCTCCGCCCCGCGCTTGTCATGCTCGTCGCCATGACGCTCCTGACCGGCGCCATCTATCCGCTGGCAATGACCGGGATTGCCCAGGTGCTGTTTCCCGATCAGGCCAATGGCAGTCTGGTCACACGGAATGGCCAGGTGATCGGCTCATCACTGGTCGCCCAGGACTTCGCCGCGCCGGACTATTTCCATCCGCGCCCTTCCGCCGCGAAATACGATGGCGCGGCATCCACCGGCAGCAATCTCGGGCCGACAAGCAAGGCACTGGTCGAGCGCGTTGGCCAATCCGCCGCCAAGCTGTCGAGTGAGAACGGCGGCCTGCCCGTTCCGATCGATCTTGTCACGACATCCGGCAGCGGTCTCGATCCCCACATCTCACCGGCCTCCGCCCTCATCCAGGTCCGCCGGGTCGCACAAGCCCGCGGCATGCCGATCAGGGTCATGCGCGATCTCGTTCTAGCGAATGTCGAAGAACGCACCGTCGGTCTTCTCGGCGAGCCGCGCGTCAACGTCCTCGCCTTGAACCTCGCCCTGGACGCCGTTTCGGCTCGGGCAAGGCCAGGTGTTGGACCGGGTGCCAGCAACGATGCGCCCACCGGCATTGCCGGAACGACGCCGCCGCGCCAATAAAGGCCATGTCCGACCCCGAGATCCGCCCCGAGCCCGAAGCGCTACTGGCCGAAGCAGGCCGTGAAAAGCGCGGCCGGCTGAAGATCTTCCTCGGTGCCGCGCCCGGTGTCGGCAAAACCTTTTCAATGCTCGAGGCCGCCCGTTCGCACCAGGCGGATGGCATCGACGTCATCGTCGGCGTCGTGGAGACCCACGGGCGTGCGGAAACGGAACGCCTGCTTGCCGGGCTCGAGATCGTACCACGCCGATTGCTCTATTATCGCGGCCGGGCCATGCCCGAGATGGATATCGAAGCGATCATCGAGCGAGGACCGAAGCTGGTCCTCGTGGACGAGCTCGCGCACACCAATGTCGAGGGCAGCCGCCACGCGAAGCGTTGGCAGGACGTCGAGGACCTTCTGGCAGCGAGAATCGACGTCGATACCACGCTGAACATCCAGCACCTGGAAAGCCTCAACGACGTGGTCGCCCGCATCAGCGGCGTGCGGGTTCGGGAGACCGTCCCCGATACCATCCTCGAACTCGCCGACGAGATCGAGCTGATCGACCTGCCCCCGGAGGAGCTGCTGACCCGGCTGCGCCAGGGCAAGGTCTATGTGCAGGAGCAGATCGGCAGGGCGATCCAGAACTTCTTCTCGAAGGGCAATCTGACCGCGCTGCGCGAACTGGCCTTGCGAATCGCCGCCGACCGGGTCGATGCGCAGATGACGGCGCATATGCGCAGCCATGCGATCCCCGGCCCCTGGCCGGCGCAAGAGAAGATCCTCGTCTGCATCAACGAATCGCCGGTCGCCAAGGCGCTGGTGCGAGCCGGCAAGCGCATGGCCGAACGCAACCGTTCGGCCTGGATCGTGGTCAGTGTTGCGACCCCAACGACCGAGGCCTTGCCCGACAAGGCCAAGGACGCGCTCGTTGAGGCGCTGCGACTGGCCGAAACGCTGGGTGCCGAGATCGTCAGCCTGAGCGCTGGGTCCGACGTGTCTCAGACCATTCTCGACTTTGCGCGATCGCGAAATGTCAGCCGAATCCTGATCGGACGTGCCAGGCGGCGCGGCCTCTTGCCGTCCTTCGTGCGCGAAACGGTCGCCGACCGGATCATCGACCGGGCCAGCGACTTCGAGGTCACCATCGTTTCAGCCGATGCCAAGACGACGGGAACA
>JBBSUS010000665.1:0-2054 GCA_038234195.1 Hyphomicrobiales bacterium
CGCAAGATCGTGCGCGAGGAGCACTGGCTGCGCTACGGTGTCACTGCGCGGCGCACCCGCAACATGCGCCGGCTCGGCGCATTGCACGATCTGCGCCAGCAGCGCCGCGACACCCGCCGCGCCGTCGGCCAGGTGGCGATGGAAGCCAGCGCCACCCGCGAGAGCGGCAAGCTGGTGATCGAGGCCGAGGGCGTGTCGAAGGCCTATGACGGCCGCACGCTCGTTCATGATTTTTCGACCCGCATCGCACGCGGCGACCGCATCGGCTTCGTCGGCCCGAACGGCATCGGCAAGACGACGCTGCTGAAGATGCTGATCGGCGAACTGACGCCCGATTCCGGCAAGGTCAAGCTCGGCACCAATCTCGACCTCGCCTTCCTCGACCAGAAGCGCGCCGCCCTGCGCGACGATCTCTCGGTGAAGGATGCGATCACCGATGGGCGCGGCGATCAGGTGATCGTCAATGGCGAGGCCCGCCACGTCATCAGCTATCTGAAAGATTTCCTGTTCTCGCCCGAGCAGATCCGCACCCCGGTCGGCAAGCTTTCGGGCGGTGAGCGGGCTCGGCTCCTGCTGGCCAAGACGCTGGCCATGCAGGCCAATTTCCTCGTCCTCGACGAACCGACCAACGATCTCGACATGGAGACGCTCGATCTCCTGGAGGAATTGATCGCCAACTATCCGGGCACAGTGCTTCTGGTCTCCCATGACCGCGACTTCCTCGACCGAACCGTGACGAGCGTTATTTCGCCGTCAGGCCAGGGCGAGTGGCTGGAATATGCCGGCGGCTATTCCGACATGGCCGTCCAGAAGCGCGCCGCGGCAAAGCTCGTGCCGACGGGCGGCACGCCGGCGGCAAAGAATGCCGGCAGAATGTCGAGCCAGGGCTCGGCCAGCGCCTCCGGCAAGGCCTTCGCCGCGGCAGGCAACTCCAACAAGCTCTCCTTCAAGCAGAAATTCGCGCTTGAAAACCTGCCCAAAGAGATCGCCAAGCTGGAGAAGGCGATCGCCAAGGCCGAGACCGAGATGGCCGATCCGGCGCTCTTCGCGAAGAACCCGGATCGGTTTTCCAAGCTCGCTGCAGGGGTGGAGAAAGACCGCAAGGCGCTGTCCACGGCCGAAGACGAATGGCTGGAAGTGGAGACGATGAGGAGCGAAATGGAAGGGTGAGCGCGAGTTCCGGCTGATGAAGTCGCGCGCCACCACGATTTAGGAGACATTGTCCTCGACTGAAGTCGCCACCCCGGTCTTGAGCCGGGGTCCATTCCAAATCGTCGATCCAGTACGTTGACGGTCCCAAACCAGACAATATCGACGACAAATTCTTCAACAGTTCTAGAGATTCGAGGTCTTGGAAGGGATCCCGGCTCAAGGCCGGGATGACGAGGTCGTTTGGCGAAGGGACCTAGAAAGCAGAGGCAGTGTCTGCCTTCATAATCTGCCGCCATCCCAAAGGCCGCAATCCGTCGTGGACCTGAAAGTCACACCGGATCGCAGTCCATGCCATTGCGCTTGGCGTTTTCGATACAGTGGGCCTTGCTCTTGTAGCCTTCCGTCGATGCGCCGACGCGGTCGCCGTTTCGAGCCGTGCGCTTCCATCGCCAGTCATCGCCGCTCTTGTAGATTTCCCAAGAGTCGCCGTTCGTTCCTTTGCAGGTACTCATGAGGATTTCCTTTCCCAGTTGGCCGCTCGCAGTCACAGGTTTCCAGAGCGGTTGCGGGCATGTGGGAATGGCGATCAATCATTGCAACCAATAAGAGTTTAATTTTTATATAATCTTTTAAGTTGCAATTCACGCATCTGCTGGAATCGCGAACACAACGACGATCAGTGCCAGCACGACGCCCAGCGCATACAATCCCGCCCGCACCGGCTTGCCCACCTTCCAGGCCGAAATCGCCGCCTGGAGCGCCTGCAGGGCATAGTAGGCGACGAACACCTTCGAGGCGTAAGCGATGATCTGGTAGATATCGAAGAACCAGGTGATCGCGATGGCGACGATGGCGGTGAGGGCATTGCCCATCTTCACCGAAAGGCGCTCGCCGGATGTCTC
>JBBSUS010000666.1:0-2038 GCA_038234195.1 Hyphomicrobiales bacterium
ATCGAATTGTTGGTGAGCGGCGGGATGACGATACGGATCGCCTGGGGCAGCACCACGTCGCGCATCAGGTCGAATTGGCGCAGCCCGATGGCCTGCGCCGCCTCGAACTGTCCGCGCGGCACCGCTTCGATCCCCGCCCGGTAGATCTCGGCCGTGTAGGCGCTGGAGATCATCGTCAGCGCCGCGGTGGCCGAGGCGAAAGCCGACAGCCGGATGCCGACGAAGGGCAGCGCGTAATAAACGATGACCAGCCAGACCAGCACCGGCAGCGCCCGAAACACGTCGACATAGGCGATGACGACGAACCGCAGCAGCTTGCCGCCATAAAGCCGCATCAGCGCCAGAATCAATCCGCCGAGAAGCCCCAGCACGATCGACAGGACACCGAGCAGAATCGTCCGCCACAGACCCTGCAACAGGAGCGGCATGGACCGGATCAGGACGTCGACATTGAAGAAGGTCGAAACGATGCTCATCGGGTCTTCCTGAAGTGTGGAGTTCGGGCCTGAACGCGGATTACGCGCGACGATGGGGGCTCAAAACGAGCAGCATCCCCAAACTCGTCATCCCGGGCTTGACCGGATCCATTCCAAACCGGTGCACGAAATCTGATCGAATGCCGATCGCACGATCGCCGTCAACGGTAGCGATGGACAAGACTGGGCATGGATTCCGGTTCAAGACCGGGATGACGAAGCTTTGAGGAGCGTGCCTCTCGCAGGCCGCCGGTTCAAGCACGGCAGGACGAAATGGCAATGATGCGCCGGGAACTTGCCCGCATGGCCGAGCGGCAAGGATCGCACCCTGCCGCCCGGCCACGCATTTTTCGCTTAGCCCTTCGGCTTCGGCATGTCGCGCACTTCCACCGTCGAGGTGGTCGCCTCGGGCTCGGTGCCAAACCACTTCTTGTGCAGTTGCGGGAGGAAGCCGTCCTTCTTCATGGCGGTGATGGCTTCGTTGGCCTTGGTGGCGAGTTCCGAGTCCTTGGCGAACATCATCGAATATTGTTCGCCGGTCTTCAGCCGCTCGACGACCGCCATCTCCGGCTTGTCCTTGAGATAGTAGGCGACCGCCGGAATGTCGGAGACGTAGCCGTCGATGCGGCCGGCGGCCAGGTCGAGCATGGCCGGCGACAGGCCCTCGTAGCGGCTGATGCCGGCAAGGCCCCATTCGTCGGTGCGCTTGGTGGCGTAAATGTCGCCGGTCGAACCGGTGTCGACGCCGACGGTCTTGCCCTTCAGGTCGGACGTGCTCTTGATGCCGCTGTCGACCTTGACGGCCAGCGACTGGTCGCTGTCGTAATAGGGCTGGGCGAAGGAAACCGACTTCAGCCGTTCTTCGGTGATGGTGATCGAGGAGACGGCGGCGTCGATGCGGCCCGACTGGACGGCCGAAAACAGGCCGTTGAACGGCACGTTCTCGAAGGTCACCTCGTCATAGCCGAGTCGCTTGCCGATCTCCTTGGCCACATCGATCTCGAAGCCGACCGTATTTCCGGAAGCGTCCTGAAACTCCCAGGGAACATTGCCGATGTTGGCGCCGACGGTCAGCGTCTTGGCGGCTGCAGGGCCGGCAACGACGAGCAGCATGGCGGCTGCTGCGAGAAGGGATTTGCGGATCATGCCAGGGTCTCCAATCAAAAGGTTGAAACGGGCTGCCGCGTCGGCGGGGCCCAAGGCGAAGGAAGGCGCATCCTCGATCGGCAGATGGCCCAAACGACTGCCCAATCGGACGGCAGGGATCTGCTCAATTTTTTCGCATACACTTTAGCATCAAAACTGTATGCGATTTGAGCGGGATTGCAAGACCATCCGTTCGGCTCGGCAGACCGGCAACGACAGGTGCGGCTCGTGATGGCCGGAACACGCGTCGAAGCGTGGGCCCTGCATCGGCGAAAGCGCTGAACCTCATCATGAGCCAAGACCGTCGACCGGTCACGCGATATCCGGAAGGGGTCGCTCGCCGTCCAATCCGGCAGATTATGCGTGCGCTTGCGGCCAGCCCTGAGCCGCGCGCATCGCAGCCGCATGAGTTGGCG
>JBBSUS010000667.1:0-2034 GCA_038234195.1 Hyphomicrobiales bacterium
GAAACCGTGATCCTGACGGGCGGCGGCGCGCGCGTTGCCGCGCTACGTGAGGGGGTGACGGCGCGGTTCACTGCCGCCAAGATTGCTGGGGCCGCCGAGGTCGGCGCGGGCGGGCGCGGCCTTGGGGTCGATGCCGCAGCCCGCTTCGCCTGAACGGCAAACCACGAGTGACGGGCGATCGAAGTCCCGCAAATTCAACGCGTTAACAATGCCGTAATCTTGCCTGATTTCAGCTTGTCTTGGCGAGACATTGGAGTAGCCTTGCGATTGGGCGTGTGGCCCGCAGGGGTTCGAAGCAATGCGAAGGGCGCACGGTCAATCACTCGGATCGCATGCTGGTCGATCTCCGGCCATCGCGATGGTCGCTCTGGTGGCCTTGGCCATGAGCGTCGGGCTCGGCGATGCGGCGCGCGCTGGAACCATCAAGCAGACGACCCGCTTTTTCGCCGTCCATGGGACGACATTGGCAGAGCTCGATCGCGACCTCAATCGCGCCGGCCCCTATGTGTCAGAAACCGGAATGCATCATCCGGGCGCGACCGAGGTGCGATTCAACGGCACGGTGACCTACAAGACGGTGCGCGGTGGCTGCGCAGTCGACAAGACCAATGTCGGCCTGAACCTCGACATCATGTTGCCGAAATGGCGGCAGCCGCGCCGCGTCGCACGGCAAACCGTTATCGTCTGGGACACGCTCGCCGCCGACATCAGGCGGCACGAAATGCAGCATGCGGCGATCGCCAAGAACTATCTGAAGCGGATGGAGATGGCGTTGCGCAATCTTCGCCCGGAGCGCTCCTGCGCTGCAATGGAAGCGCGGGTGAACCAGGTCACCGACCGTTATCTGTCAGGCCACCAGCAAGCACAAATCGAGTTCGACAAGGTCGAAGGCCGCGAGGTGAATGTGCGCCTGCGCCGGGCCTTGTCACGCACCCTCGCCGGCTATCCGGCCAACTGACGCCACACCGACGTGCTCACCTGAAACCCGGAAACAGCATCACGGTTGAAACCGTATCGTTCGAATGCATCGACACCGGTGCAGCGAGCGGATCGAACCGAATCCTCAGGCCTGTTGTTCAGGCACGGTCAGGATGAGGCCTTCCAGTTCGTCGCGGATCTTGATCTGGCACGACAGGCGAGAGTTCTCACGCATGTCGAAGGCGAAGTCGAGCATGTCCTCTTCCATCGCCTCAGGCTCGCCCACAACCTTGCGATACGCTTCGTCCACGTACACGTGGCACGTCGCGCAGGCACAGGCGCCACCGCATTCGGCTTCGATGCCCGGCACATCGTTCTTGACGGCGTTTTCCATGGCGGTCGTGCCATTTGGCGCGTCGATCTCGTGGCGGGTTCCGTCCTGGTTGACGAAGACGATTTTGGTCATGTGCAGAAGCTCTTGGTCTGAATTTCACAGGCGGCGCTCAGCGGGTCCGCGATCGGCGCTCGTCTTAGCCGATAAGGCTGATAAACCCAATGCCGATCGGAACGAACTGCGGACGCCGAATGCCGCGCGTCGAGGCGGCCTGATCCGGGCCACGACACATTCAGCGCGAAAACGTCCAGGAGATCACACGCCTCCCGGATCAGGCGATCAACCGATCGATCATCGCGCCTGTAACGGCGATGATCGCGAGGAGGTCGGCGAGGCGTTCTTCATCGTCCGGCGCCGCCTCGAGACGATCGGCGGACTGGGCGAGAGGAAACGCTCCCATATTGAGCGCTGCCCCTTTCAGCCCGTGGGCGATAACGCTTCTCGTCTCCAGATCGGCCGAATCGAGGCGGCCGCAGGCTACGCCGAGTTGTGCCTTGAGCAGGACAAGGACTTCGCGTTCGAGCTGCCGGTCGCCGCATGTTTGCGCCGACAGATGGACGAGATCGATCGGTCGGCGGCCCGAAGGGCAGTGTCGTGCTCGGTCATCGCCCGGCGCGTTCGACTGATCGGTGCCATCGCCCTGGGCTGCTGTTTCGTGCAAACAGCTTTGCACTGTGATCTCGGGCTGACGTCGGGTATCGGACGGATCGAAATCATCGTTA
>JBBSUS010000668.1:0-2022 GCA_038234195.1 Hyphomicrobiales bacterium
GATCAGGACTATGAGGGCGACCCGGCCGACGTCGAGATCACTGAAAGCGAAACCGAGAATCTGCTGGCGGCCGCCAGCGAATATTTCGAAAAGCCGGTGGTCCGGAGCGATATCGTCTGGACCTATTCCGGCGTGCGTCCGCTCTTCGACGACGGTGCATCGAAGGCCCAGGAAGCCACGCGCGACTACGTGTTGAAGGTCGAGACTGGCGATCTCGGCGAAGCGCCCGTGCTTAACGGCTTCGGCGGCAAGATCACCACGTATCGGGTTTTGTCGGAGGAGGTGCTCGTCAAGATCGAGCATCATCTGGGGCATCCGGCCGACGGCCTGAAGAAGGGCTGGACCGGCAAGGCAGCGCTTCCGGGCGGCGACTTTCCCGTAGACGGCGTCGACCGGCTGGAGCGGGCTCTGGCCGCCGATCTGCCTGACCTTGACGAGCGGACGGTGCGCCGTCTCGTGCGCTGCTACGGCACCGACGCGCAGACGATTGCGGCACCCGGCAAGCTGGGCAAGCCGTTCGGCCACGGGCTGTTCGCCTCCGAGGTGGACTGGCTCGTGCGCTCGGAATGGGCGCGCACGGCCGAGGACATCCTCTGGCGCCGCACCAAGCTCGGCTTGCGCTTTACCAAGGCCGAGACCGAGACGCTGACACGATATCTCGAGGAGCACGCGGTACGCAGGGCGGCTGCCGAGTAGCGTCAAACGCAATTCGGGCCGGCTCGGTCAAAAGTGTGTCTGGGAGGACAGGAATTTGCTGGAACTCAAGAATGTCAGTCGGATCGTCGGCGGCGAGAAGCACATCATCGATGTCTCGCTGAAGCTCGAACGCGGCAGCCTGAATGTGCTGCTGGGTCCGACGCTCGCCGGCAAGACGAGCCTGATGCGCCTGATGGCCGGCCTCGACGCGCCAACGTCCGGCAGCATTCACATGGACGGCCGGGACGTGACGGGCGTTCCGGTGCGCAAGCGCAATATCGCCATGGTCTACCAGCAGTTCATCAACTACCCGGCCTTCACCGTCTACGAGAACATCGCCTCGCCCATGCGCATCGCAGGGCGTTCCAAGACCGAGATCGACCAAGCCGTTCGCAAGGCGGCCGATCTGATGAAGCTGACGCCCTTTCTTGATCGCACGCCGCTCAATCTCTCGGGCGGCCAGCAGCAGCGCACGGCGCTGGCTCGCGCCCTTGTCAAGAACGCCGAACTGGTGCTGCTCGACGAACCCCTGGCCAATCTCGACTACAAACTGCGCGAGGAACTGCGCGAGGAACTGCCGAAAATCTTCGCGGAAACCGGCGCGGTCTTCGTCTACGCCACGACCGAGCCGCATGAGGCGCTGCTGCTTGGCGGCAATACGGCAACCCTCTCGAAGGGCCGCATCACCCAGTTCGGTGAGACCATCGACGTCTACCGGCACCCCAACGATCTGCTCACCGCGCAGACCTTCGCCGATCCGCCGCTCAATGTCATGAAGCTGGAAAAGCGCGGCAATCGCTTCGCATCGCCCAACGGCGTCGAATTTTCCGCCACCGGTGACCACGCAGCCCTGCCCGACGGCGCCTATCGCGGTGGCGTGCGCCCACATCATCTGACCCTCGCCGCGCAGGAAGAAGGCTTTGCGGCCACTGTCGTCGTGACCGAGGTAACCGGGTCGGAGACCTACATCCACGCCGATATCGGCAACAACCGCATCATCGCGCTGGTCCACGGCATCAAGCGGCTCGACGCCGGAGCCACGATCCGCCTGATCTTCGATCCGGCCAACGTCCTGATCTTCGCCGAGGACGGCACCTCCGTCGCCGTCCCCCGCGCGATGGCGGCATAAGGAACCGACATGGCCCGCATCCGGCTCGACCACATCCGCCACGCCTACACCCCGAAGCTTGCCAAGGCCGGCAACTATGCGTTGCGCGAAGTCGACACCGCCTTTGAGGACGGCGGCGCGTACGCGCTGCTGGGGCCCTCCGGCTGCGGAAAGACGACGCTCCTCAATATCATTTCCGGTCTGCTCACCCCGTCCGA
>JBBSUS010000669.1:0-2021 GCA_038234195.1 Hyphomicrobiales bacterium
CACGCCCTGAATGGTGCCGTCCTCGCCGAAGGGACCATGCAGCCCGTTGAAGGCGACGTCCGGGGCAAGCTCGGTCAGCACCTGCGCAATATCGTGGCCGACATCGACGCGGGTGACCCGGTAATCGGCTGCCTGCAAAGCATCGGCGCAGGCGTTCCCGGACGCCAGGCTCACCGGCCGCTCCGACGAGAAACCACCCAACAAGACAGCCACGTGCTTGGCCATGAATTCCCGATCCCATTCCCCTAACAGGGTCTATGGGTCATTCATCGCAGCCCGATGGTTAAGCGGGAGTTAACCGACTGTGGCAAAAGCAAGAAAATCGTAAGGCTATGGTGAAAATGCCGAGAGCAGCCGATCGAATCGCTGGCCTGTCGCGTCGATGCACCGCACGTGGTTCACCGCCCTTGGCAGTCCCGCTTGCGGGAATTCGATATCGATTGGTCGGTTGACCTTCGACGCAATTGTCGCGACGGTTCCGTGATCTTCATCACGGCCTGGAAGCCTCCTGATGCTCAGCTTTCTGTCCGATATTCCCCAAACGGTCGAACACGCGACCGAGACCGAGTTGGAACCGGCTCGTCCGGCGTATTTCGCCGGCAAGCCGGGGCAGAGGCTCGGCCTGCTCTTGCGCGCGCGACGCGACCTCCTGCATGTCTGGCGAGCGGGCGACTACACACCCCAGGTCAGCGCAATCACCATTCTGGGCCGCCAGATTACCGTGGTGAATTCGCCGGAGGCGATCCGCCACGTGATGGCGGTGCGCAACGACAACTACCAGCGCAAGAGCCCACAGATGCGGCGCGCGCTGGAATATCTTCTGGGCGACGGGCTTTTCATCTCCGATGGCGAGGTCTGGGAAAAGCGTCGGCCGCTGGTCACCAGCATCGTCCACAAGAACCATCTCTCCACCTTCGGCCCGATCATGAGCGAAGCAGCTTTACGCACCGCCCAGCGTTGGGAACAACGCCTGGCGCTCGAGGGCGCAGGAGCGCGGATCGACACACATTACGAAATGACCATCCTGACCGCTGAAATCATCGCCCGCAGCATCTTCGGCAACGAGCTTCGCAGCGACGAGGCACGCGAGATCCATGGCGCCTTCACCAGCTATCAGGGTCTGATCGACGCCATCAACATCGGATATTTCCTTGGCTTCGACGAGGGTCTGCCGATCCTTCGCACACCGCGTCTGTTCTTCGCGGTGCGACGGCTCAAGCGGGTAATCAACCGGCAGATCGCGGCACATCTCATCGAACGCCGCGGCGGCCAATCGATGATCGAGATGTTGGCGAGCTTTCGCAGCCGCGGCGGGACGATCGATGCGGCAGCGCTTCAGAACGAGGCGGCGACGATCTTCATGGCCGGATACGAGACCACCGCAGCGACGCTCTCCTGGGCCTGGTATCTCCTGTCTCTTGCCCCCTGGATCGAGACTGCGCTTCACCGGGAGATCGATGCGGTCTGTGGCAACCGGGCGCCGACGGTCGACGACGTGTGGAACCTGAAGATGTGCCGGGCGATCGTCGAGGAAACGCTGCGGCTCTACCCGCCGGTGCCGATTCTGGCGCGCCAGGCGGCCGCCGAGGACATGATCGGCGACGTAAAAATTCCGGCGGCTTCACTGGTGATGATCGTGCCGTGGCTGCTGCACCGGAGCGAAGCCTTTTTTCCCGAGCCACATCGCTTCCGCCCCGAGCGCTTTCTGGAGCGGCCGACCCCGGCGCCATATACCTACATCCCGTTCGCCGCCGGGCCGCGCCTGTGCCCAGGGCTGCAGTTCGGGCTGACCGAGGCCATCCTGTGTCTTGCGATTTTGGCCCAGCGGTTTCGCCTGCGTGTCGTCGACGGCCATAAGGTCGAGCCGCAATGCCGGTTGACGCTGCGGCCGCGCGGCGGGCTTCCGATGACGCTTCAGGCCCGATAGGCGCGAGATGTCCGAGACTCCCTCAAAGCGCAAAGCCTTTAGCTTCGAACGTCCGCCGGTGCCGAACTTGAAGGATTTTCGACAGGGCGGCGAC
>JBBSUS010000670.1:0-2021 GCA_038234195.1 Hyphomicrobiales bacterium
CCAATTTCGATGTCGCGCCGGGGTCCTACATCGCGCATGTCGGTTTTGGCCGCGCCGGTCTCGTCAAGCGCATCGAGTTTTCAGGTCTCAAGACCAAGGAGGTGCTCGTCCTCAACGCTGGTGGCCTGAAACTCGACGCCACCGTGGCGAACGACGCAAAGATCGATCCGAAGCGCCTGCGTTTCAGCGTCTATTCCGACGACGACGACGGCGAAAGCGCTCGCAACATGATTGCCAGCGACGTGCCGCCTGACAAGGTGCTTCGGCTCAACGCGGGGACCTATCACGTCGTGTCCAATTACGGCTCGGTAAACGCACTCGTGCGCGCCGACATCCGCGTCGAAGCCGGCAAGGTGACGACCGCGACCCTGCAACAGCACGCCGCCCTTTTGACCATGAAGCTGGTGCGCGAAAAGGGTGGCGAGGCGATCGCCGACACCGCATGGTCGATCACCACCACCTCCGGTGATCCGGTGCGCGAGAGCGTCGGGGCGTTTCCGTCGATGGTGCTCGCCGCCGGCGACTACGTCATCAGCGCCAAGAACCGCGACAAGATCTATCAGCGTCAGTTCACCGTCGAGACGGGTCATGACAGTGACGTCGAGGTACTGACCTCCGACGTGGCGCCCGTCGCGACGCCGGCCGACGGTTCGGGCGACTGAACCGCAAATTCCGCGCAAGCGCTGCAATATCCGTGCGGCGGACGTTTCTGCGATGAAGCGGCGCGCGGATGCGTAGCGAAGGACGAAACGTCGGTGCCCGGCACTGCGTCCTGAAAGATTGAGGTCAACGCGCGGCGATCGGCGACGCCGCACATCCGCTCGAATCCCATCATCCTTTCGACCGAAAGAAAGATCTAACGGTGGTCGAACCGTCGAGACTCACCGATCAAACCGTCCGACGCGCAAAGCGCCATCGACCGGCGGCCAACTCCATGGAAAATGAGGGCGTTCTGACTTCGAGCCCGTCGCCAGCGAGCGAACCGGCGACGGCCTGTCATCAGGGACTCTTGCGTCTCGGACCCGGCCCGGAAATCCGCCTCAGGCGGCCCTTCTCGCGCGCGACTTGCGACGGCGCAGATCCGGCGCGACCGCTTCTTCCGAAAGCGCGTCGATCGCCGCGTCGAGGCCCATGGATTCCTGGTCGCGCGAGCCGAGACGGCGCACATTCACCGTCCGCTCCTCGGCTTCCCGCTTGCCGCAGACCAATATCACCGGAACCTTCGCGACCGAGTGCTCGCGAACCTTGTAGTTGATCTTCTCGTTGCGCAGATCGGTCTCGACCTGCAGACCAGCGTCACGAAGCTCGGCAGAGACTTCCCTGGCATATTCGTCGGCATCAGAGGTGATCGTCGCGACGACCACCTGCAGCGGCGACAGCCAAAGCGGCAGGTGCCCGGCGCAGTTCTCGATCAGGATGCCAATGAAGCGCTCGACCGAGCCGAGCATGGCCCGGTGCAGCATGACCGGCGTCTTCTTCTCCGAATCGCGATCGATATAGAAGGCGCCGAAGCGTCCCGGCAGGTTGAAGTCCACCTGGTTGGTGCCGACCTGCCATTGCCGGCCGATCGCATCGCGCAGCGTGTACTCGTATTTCGGCCCGTAGAACGCGCCATCGCCTTCGGCGATCCCCGTCGTGATGTGGCCGCCGCCCTGCTCTTCGATGATCTTGAGCACCGAGCGCATCGAATCCTCGGCCTTGTCCCACAACTCGTCCGAACCGACGCGCTTTTCGGGACGAGTCGACAGCTTCACCAAGACATCATCGAAGCCGAAATCCTTGTAGATCGACAGGATGAGGTCATTGACCTTCAGGCTCTCGTCGGTGATCTGCTCCTCGGTGCAGAAAATGTGAGCATCGTCCTGCGTGAAGGCACGCACCCGCATCAGGCCATGCAGCGCGCCGGACGGCTCGTAACGGTGAACGAGGCCGAATTCGGCAATCTTCAGAGGTAGATCGCGGTAGCTCTTCAATCCGTGCTTGAAGATCTGCACATGGCCAGGGCAGTTCATCGGCTTCAG
>JBBSUS010000671.1:0-2015 GCA_038234195.1 Hyphomicrobiales bacterium
CGATACGACGACGAGACGGCCGTCCCGGGTCGTGTCCTTCAATGTAGCCAGTTTCATCTCGCCCTCACTTCACGCCCGGAGTTCCGTCAAATTTCTTGTCGAGACTGGTCCAGCAGTCGATGTAGTCATCCTGGAGCGGGGCCTCCTTGGCGGCCCATGACGTCAACTGCTGGGGAAAACGCGTCTCGAACATGAAGCTCATGGTCTCGTCGAGCTTTGCAGGTTTCAGCTCGACATTCGAGGCACCTTCGAAAGCATTTCGGTCCGGCCCATGCGGCAGCATGCAGTTGTGCAGGCTCATGCCACCCGGCACGAAGCCCTTCGGTTTGGCGTCGTAGACACCGTAGATGTTGCCCATCAACTCACTCATGACGTTCTTGTGGTACCAGGGCGGGCGGAAGGAATGCTCGGCCACGAGCCAGCGCTCCCGGAACAGGACGAAGTCGATGTTCGCCGTCCCCTCGATTCCCGACGGCGCCGTCAGCACCGTGAAAATCGACGGGTCGGGATGGTCGAAGAGGATGGCACCCACCGGCGAGTACGTCCGCAGATCGTATTTCCACGGCGCGTAATTCCCATGCCAGGCAACGACGTCGAGCGGGCAATGGTCGATCGTCGAGCGGTGGAACGCCCCGCACCACTTGATCGTCACGGTGCTGACGGCATCGCGGTCTTCGAATGCGGCGGCCGGCGTCTTGAAGTCGCGCGGGTTGGCGAGACAGTTCGCACCGATCGGGCCGCGACCCGGCAGGTCGAATTTCTGGCCGTAATTCTCGCAGACGAAGCCCCGGCAGGGTCCTTCCAGCACCTCGACGCGGTAGACCAGTCCGCGAGGGAGGACGCAGATTTCCTTGGGCTCGACGTCGATGATCCCAAGTTCGGTCGAAAAGCGCAGCCGCCCCTCCTGCGGAACGACGAGGAGTTCGCCGTCGGCGGAGTAGAAATATTCGTCCTGCATCGAGGCGTTGACGAGATAGACATGCGCCGCCATGCCCGTCTGGGTGTTGACGTCGCCGGCCGTGGTGACTGTGCGCATGCCGGTGATCCACGTGAGCGCCTCACCCGAATGGGGCACCGGGTCCCACCGATACTGACCGAGCGAAACGATGTCTTTCTCGACGTTGGGCGCGCTTTTCCACGCCGGGACGTCCATCTTCTGGAAGCGACCGACATGCTTCACGGATGGGCGGATGCGATAGCACCAGGTTCGCTCATTGTGGCCGCGCGGCGCGGTGAACGCCGTACCGGACAGCTGTTCGGCATAGAGGCCGTATTCGCATTTCTGCGGTGAATTCTGGCCTTGCGGCAATGCGCCCGGCAAAGCCTCGGTTTCGAAGTCGTTGCCGAAGCCCGGCATATATCGCGCAGCGTCCTTCATCCTCGTCCTCTCGTGGTCGATCGTTTGTCCCGCGGTCAGGGCAGAGCGTATTGCCCTGACATGCAACCATCAATGGGAGACGTCGCGAAGAGCGGTCTGGACGCGATGGCGCCGCGCCGCATCAGCGTCATCGCCGGAGCGATGAGACTGGCAGTCCCGCCGGTCTTCGCAAGAGAGCCGTTCGATCGCGATGGACAGGCCCCGCGTTGACACAAGGGGCCTCGCGCCGCCACTAAGGAGCGGGAGGAATGGCATGAATTCAGCAAGAGTGGACCCGGCCGCGATGTCTGTTTCGCGTCGCATGGACGACGCCAGGCTGGCCGAAGCATTCGATCTTCTGGATTTGCCGGCTTCGTTTCACCAAAATCCCTACCCCACCTATCGGGCGTTGCGCGATTTCCAGCCGGTCAAGCGGCTGCCGGGCGCCCAGGGCTATTTCCTGACACGCCATGCCGACTGCCTTGCGGTCTACAAGAACACACAGCTGTTCACCTCCGACAAGACGGTGGAGTTCAAACCGAAATTCGGCAACTCGCCGCTCTACGAACATCACACGACGAGCCTCGTCTTCAACGATCCACCGCTGCACACCCGAGTGCGCAAGATCATCGCCGGAGCGCTGACGCCACGCGCGATC
>JBBSUS010000672.1:0-2015 GCA_038234195.1 Hyphomicrobiales bacterium
CGTGTTGATGAATCCGCCGTTCTCAGTGACGGCGAACGTCTCCGGCCGCATGACTGAGGCCGCCCATCGCCACGTCGTCTCGGCGCTGGCGCGTCTGGCGAATGGCGGACGGTTGGTGACGATCACGGGCGCCAGCTTCGCGCCGGAGCTACCTGTCTGGCGCGACGCGTATGCCCGGCTGCAGGAGCGCGGCACCGTCGTATTCACTGCGGCCATCGACGGCTCAGTCTATGCCAAGCATGGCACGACCATCGAGACCCGGCTGACCGTCATCGACAAGACGCCCGCCGAAGACCCCACTGCGTTTCCGCCATCGGCCGGCATTGCACCCGATGTCGCGACGCTACTCGGTTGGATCGAAGCCCAGGTCCCGCCGCGCCTGCCGGTCACGCTGCCACAGAAGGTATCTGCCGCAGCGGTGCCTCGCACAGTGCGCGGCTATCTCGCACGCACCGCATCATCGCCAGTTGCTCGGTCGCTCAGCGAACCCGAAGGCATCGAACTCGCCTACGAGACCGTCGACTGGACGCCGCCCGAGGGCGGCCGTCTGACGGACGCCATCTATGAGGAATACGGGCTTCAGGCGATCCGTATTCCCGGCGCTCAGCCGCACCCGACCAAGCTGGTCCAGTCGGCCGCAATGGCCTCAGTCGCGCCGCCAAAGCCGAGCTATCGGCCGACACTCCCCGCCAGCATCGTCACCGACGGCATCCTGTCCGACGCCCAGCTCGAAACCGTGATCTATGCCGGCGACGCCCATGGCGAAGTCCTCGCCGGGGCCTGGACCGTGGACGAAACCTTCGATCTCGTCTCGGCCGCGCCCGACGATGCCCAGAACGCCGTCCGCTTCCGCCGGGGCTTCATGCTCGGCGACGGCACGGGCGCGGGCAAGGGCCGCCAGTCGGCCGGCATCATCCTCGACAACTGGATGCGCGGGCGGCGCAAGGCGGTCTGGATTTCCAAGTCCGACAAGCTGCTGGAGGACGCGCAGCGTGACTGGTCGGCGCTCGGCATGGAACGCCTGCTGGTGACGCCGCTGTCGCGCTTCCCGCAGGGCAAGCCGATCACGCTCGGCCAAGGCGTCCTATTCACCACCTATGCCACGCTACGGTCCGACGATCGCGGCGAGAAGCTTTCCCGCGTCAAGCAGATCGTCGAATGGTTGGGCACCGATTTCGATGGAGTGATCATCTTCGACGAGAGCCACGCCATGCAGAACGCCGCCGGCGGCAAGGGCGAACGCGGCGACGTCGCCGCCTCGCAGCAGGGCAGCGCTGGCTTGCGGCTTCAGCACGCTCTGCCGAACGCGCGTGTCGTCTATGTCTCGGCGACCGGGGCGACCACGGTCCACAATCTCGCCTATGCCCAGCGGCTCGGCCTTTGGGGCGGCGAGGATTTTCCCTTCGCCACGCGAGCCGAATTCGTGGAAGCGATCGAGGATGGCGGCGTCGCGGCTATGGAAGTTTTGGCCCGCGACCTGCGATCGCTCGGCCTCTACACTTCTCGCTCGCTCTCCTATGACGGCGTCGAATATGAACTGCTGGAGCACTCGCTCACGCCCGAGCAGACGCAAATTTACGATGCCTATGCCGGGGCGTTTTCGATCATCCACAACAATCTCGACGCCGCGATGCAGGCCGCCAACATCACCGGCGATACCGGCACCCTGAACCGGCAGGCGAAGTCTGCGGCACGTTCGGCCTTCGAGAGCGCCAAGCAGCGCTTCTTCGGCCATCTCCTCACCAGCATGAAGACGCCGACCCTGATCCGCTCGATCGATCAGGACCTGGCCGATGGCCACGCCGCCGTCATCCAGATCGTCTCCACCGGCGAGGCGCTGATGCAACGCCGGCTGGCCGAGATCCCGACCGAGGAATGGAACGACGTCCGCGTCGACATCACGCCGAGGGAATATGTTCTCGATTACCTCGCCCATTCCTTCCCGGTGCAGCTCTACGAACCGTTCACCGACAGCGAGGGCAACCTGTCGTCGCGGCCGGTCTATCGCGATGGTC
>JBBSUS010000673.1:0-2009 GCA_038234195.1 Hyphomicrobiales bacterium
GATATCGGGGTAGAACACGTCGACCTGCATCAGGAAACGGTCGAGCTGCGCCTCGGGCAGGGGGTAGGTGCCCTCCTGCTCCAAAGGGTTCTGGGTGGCGAGCACGTGGAACGGTGCCGGCAGGTCATGACGCTCGCCGGCAACGGTGACGTGATACTCCTGCATGGCCTGAAGGAGCGCGGACTGCGTGCGAGGCGAGGCGCGGTTGATCTCGTCGGCCATCAGGAGCTGAGCGAAGACCGGACCGCGCACATAGCGGAACGAGCGGCGCCCGGTCTCGTCCTGATCCATCACCTCGGTGCCGACGATGTCCGACGGCATCAGGTCCGGCGTGAACTGGATGCGCTTTGCATCGAGGCCGAGGGCGATGCCGAGGGTTTCGACAAGCTTGGTCTTGGCCAGGCCCGGCACTCCGACGAGCAACGCATGGCCGCTCGACATGATGGCGATCAGCGACTGTTCGACGACGCTTTCCTGTCCGAAGATCACCCGGCCGACCGAGTCGCGCACCTTGGCGATGTCGGCAAGCGCCGATTCGGCCTTGGCGACGATCTCGCTGTCGCTGAGGGCCGGCTCCTGAAGGGTCATCATCGTCATAAAACAAGTCTCCGTCCTGAAGTATCGGGCGCTGGCCGGCGATGGTTCGCCGTCTCGCGAGAAAATTCGTTGGCCTGGTCACTGTCTCGTCGGGCAATGCCGGCCTTGCCGCTCTCGAAGTGTCGGTCCGGAATGGACCCATCGTCATTCGTCCGTTCCAGTGGATGGATGAACGCTGTGTTTGGCAAGAGCGTGTCGGAACAAGGACGTTCGTACGGGAACACCTCCCTTTTTCCGATGACATTTTGTCGCTTGGGTTCGCCCCAGTCTAAGGCAGCGACCCGGCGCGTCCGAGATCCCGTACCGGCCTGGAGGCGACGATTCGACTGTCACTGCGCGTGATGCCGCCGTCGCTGATATTGCCTCCGCAAGGAGAAACCGATGAGAACCGAGCGTGCGGGTTGTGGCAAGCGAGCTCCGAGCCACTATTTCGTGACTGCGAAGGCGGGCCGAATTAAGACCCGTTCGTGAGCTTCGGGCGGGTGCACCGGGGCGCCCGCGTCTCGCAGTCCTTGTGATACGGGCACTTGTGGTGGATTGGGCGAGCGCCACCGACCGGATGGAAGGACGCCCCGCCGCGCAACTGGCGGGCCAACGATTCTGCAATGCGCTCTTCAGGCGCATTGTCGGGCAACAGCCGCAGGAGAAGACGTGATGACCGATTCGATCGCCGGTCCCGGGAGGACCGATGCCGCAGGGGAGATGCCGGTGGCCGAACGCCACGGCGAAGCCGGTAACCTGTCGCTGGCCGCACTGATCTCCCGTGCCGAACGGGCTGGCAAGGGCGCGCCGCCCGTGGAGCAGTGGGCCCCGGACTTTTGCGGCGATATCGACATGGTCATTCATGCAGACGGTAGATGGTCCTACAACGGTTCGCCGATCGGTCGGCCCGCGCTGGTGCGGCTGTTCTCGACCGTCCTACGCAAGGACGCGGATGGAAGGACCTTTCTCGTCACGCCCGTCGAAAAGCTCGGGATCACCGTCGAGGATGCGCCATTCCAGGCGGTGGAGATGAGCCGGGAGGCCGAAAACAGCGTGCCGCGTCTGACCTTCCGCACCAATGTCGGCGACGTCGTCGCTGCCGACGCAGAGCATCCGTTGCGCTTTTCCGTCGCCGAGGACGGCGCCTTCACCCCGTATGTGACCGTCCGCGGCCGCCTGGAGGCGCGACTGACCCGCAGCCTGACCTTCGACCTCGCCGATTTCGTCGAGGAGGAGGCGGGTGCGCAGTTCGTCCGGTCGGGCGGCGCGCGTTTTGCCATCCCTGCAACGCCGGCGGGGGTCGGGGTTTGAGTTCTATCCGCGATGTCGTCGAACCACGCAATGAGCCGCTTGATGAAAGCGACAATTCGGATTTCACGGCCGCCGATCTGCGCGAACGGATGGTCGACGATGGCCTGCGCGGTGAGGAA
>JBBSUS010000674.1:0-2005 GCA_038234195.1 Hyphomicrobiales bacterium
CCTCGCGGACATGCAGCGCCAGCTCGATGATCGGATGATCGCGCGCCTGACGGTGAATTTCAGTGAGCAAAAAATCCGGCTCGGCTTCGGTGAAGAAACCGCCGCCCGAAATCGGCGGCAACTGGCCGGGGTCACCCAGCACCAGCACCGGAGTTCCGAAGGACAGGAGATCGCGGCCAAGTGCCTCGTCGACCATCGAGCATTCATCGACGACGACCAACTTGGCCTTGGCGACCGGGCTCTGGCGGTTCAGCGAAAAGGTCGGCGAAACGCGCGACGTACCGAGCACCGCGTCCTCGACCGTCTCCTCGCCGCGAGGTCGGTAGATCAGCGAATGCAAGGTGCGCGCGCTCTTGGCGCCCTTGGAACGCAGAACCTGCGCCGCCTTTCCGGTGAAGGCGGCGAACTGAACGGCGCCGTCCACGTTCTCAGCGAAATGTCGCGCCAAGGTCGTCTTGCCGGTGCCGGCGTAGCCGAACAGCCTAAAGAGCGGCGTTTCGCCGTCCTCGAGCCACTGCGCCACGGCCTTCAGCGCATTGTCCTGCTGGGGAGAAAACTTCATTGCTTGAGATGGCAGGATTCGGGGTCACGCGGCAACGAAAAATATGACGGTGCCGGCGATCAGATCCGGCAGATCACAACGGTGCAATGCCGCATTGTTTCAGGCAGCTTCCGGGATTTTCGCGCGGCAAGCGATCAGCCACTTCCACCGCCGGAGATGACTCGCCTTGCCGGATCGGCATCTCGCTAAAGCCTGACGGTCGAAGACGGTCTCGCAGCGCCTTGCCGTGAAAGGGATCCGCGCGCACCTAACCCGTCGCGATCACCTTGTCCGCTCCGCCGAACATTTCCCGCTCGGATCGTTCTCCAACAAGATCGGCTTGCCGTGGGGAGTTGCCCGCGCCGCGCGGCGCCAGGCAGCTGCGAGGCCTTCGATCTCGCCCACTCGAGCTTGAGATTTGGATTCCAGAAGCTTCTCCAACGCCTTCAAAAAACGAGGATAATAGTCGCTTCCGTCCTCGGCCGCACCGACAGCGTGCAATTCTTGCGACAAGGCTTCTGCCCATTCCCGCGCACTGAAGTGCCCGGCCTCGACAAGTGCCGTCTGGAGGGCGATCAGTTCCGCTTGCCAGGGCGCGTCGAATCCTTCAGGCACCGCTGCGCCGGGGGTAATGCGGCGCGTCATGCTTCTTTCGCCAGCAAATAAGGCTCGAAGGCGTCGATCGAGACGGTTGTATTTGGATCGCCGTCGCGTCCCCAAAGCGTCCTGCCATCGAAGGTCACCGTGTAAAGCCACTGCGGCGCCTCGCCGAGGCCGTGAGCATTCGTGTCCGGAAAGACGTAGACGCCTTGCACCGCCTCGATGCGCCCGACCCGGCCGCGAACATAGCGCGGCAGTCGCGTGTGGCCGCTCGGATGCATTTCGACGGTCCGCACGGCGTCGCCGATAAGGAACAGCGCCGGGCCGGACGCTGGGCGATCGACCGGGCCGCCCCTGGCCAGCCTGGAAGGAACGCTTGCAGCCTCCAATGGTGGGGTCTCTTGCGTCATCGCTGGGACGGAATCTGGGGAACGCAACTCCTCGGCGCTCGCAAATCCATGCACCTGCATCAGTCGCTCCAGCGCCTTGATCCAGATCTGGTAATAGGTCGAGCTGTAATAGTCTGCCGGATGGCGGTTTTCGCGAGCATGACGACTTTCGTCGATGTTCCAGGCACCGAGCATGCCGGCCGCCAATGTCACACCGAGCGCCCGACGCTCCCAGTCCGCATGGAACATCGGTTCGTTCGGCTTGGGCGCGATTGGCCCAAAGCCCATCTGGCCGCCAACGTCGTGGGGGCCGTTCACGCCTGCCCCCCGGCACCGTCGGCCGCAGTCCCCGCCACACCATCGACCCGCGAACCGGTCACGGGTGAAACCAGCACATCGGTGCCGATCATCGCGTTGCGCGTCACGAGCGCGGCGAGCGCCGCGATATCCATGCCGTCGGTTCCGACGGGCCGCA
>JBBSUS010000675.1:0-2000 GCA_038234195.1 Hyphomicrobiales bacterium
CAGGCGGCGCTCGACCTCGTGTCGAAGGACCGCACAACGTTGACGATCGCCCATCGCCTGTCGACGATCATCGCCGCCGACGAGATTTTGGTGTTGAAATCCGGCGAAATCGTCGAGCGCGGCTCGCACCGCACCCTGCTGGATGAAGGCGGGCTTTATGCGGAGATGTGGGCCATGCAGCGCGAGGCGACGGAGGCCGAGGAAACGCTGCGCCGGGCCCGGGAGTCTGACGAGATGGGCGTCATCGAGCGGCGGCGGATCAACGAGTCGCCGCGCGCGAAGGCTCCCGTCGGGCCCGATCGTGACTGACGATCACCCGGTGCGGGCGTCTCCTCGCGTACGCGGAGGCGCGATGGCCCCGCCGATCAGGCATTCGCTGGCCTTGTTCGTTCGCCATTGTCATCTTAGGTCGGAATGACGACGCGCGTATCCTTATGTTGGCGCACGTCGACCAGTTGAACGGAAGGCCACGTCTTGCATATCTTTTCCTCGATTCGAAATGCGCTCGTGCCTGTGCACCGAGCCGGCTATCCGTTCATCGCGATCTTCTTCGTCATCGCCTGCATCCTCGGCTTCTTCTGGGAGCCGCTGTTTTGGATCGGGCTGATCCTGACGGCGTGGTGCGCCTATTTCTTCCGCGATCCCGAGCGGGTGACGCCTGTGGCCGATCATCTGGCGATCAGCCCGGCCGATGGGCGGGTCTCGCTGGTCGGGCACGTCTCGCCGCCCGAAGAACTGGGGCTCGGTACCGATCCGATGCTACGGATCTCGGTGTTCATGAACGTCTTCAACTGTCATGTAAATCGCGCGCCCATGCGCGGCCGCATCCGTGCGATCACGTACCGGAAAGGCGAGTTCAAGAACGCCGAACTCGACAAGGCGAGCGACGTCAATGAGCGCAATTCGCTCGTCATCGACGGTCCCAAGGGAGAGATCGGCGTCGTGCAGATTGCCGGCTTCGTCGCCCGGCGAATCATCTGCTGGTCCAAGGTGGACGACCGGATCGAGGCCGGTGAGCGCTTCGGGCTGATCCGCTTCGGCTCGCGGCTCGACATCTACCTGCCGGATGGCGCGCGCCCACGGGTCGCGGAAGGGCAGATCGCCATCGCCGGCGAGACGATCATCGCTGAGTTTGGCGATCAGCTTCCGACCTGGCCGGCAAGGCGCGACTGATGGCGATCGAATCCCCGTTTCCGCCCTTCGATCCTGGCAATCCGGACGCCGAGGACGAGCCTGCGCGCAGCCGTATTCCGTTCCGCCGGATCGTGCCGAATCTAATAACTATCCTGGCTATTTGCGCCGGGATGACCGGCATCCGGCTTGCCTTCGAAGCACGGTTTGAACTCGCGGTCGGCATGGTGTTGGGCGCGGCCTTGCTCGACGGCATCGATGGCCGTGTGGCTCGACTGCTGAAGGGACAGAGCCGTTTTGGGGCTGAGATGGATTCACTTGCCGACATCGTCAATTTCGGTGTCGCGCCGGGTCTGGTGCTCTACGCCTACATGCTGAAGGATGCAGGATCGATCGGTTGGATCGCGGCGCTGCTCTATGCCAGTTGCAGCGCCCTGAGGCTTGCCCGCTTCAACACCATGCTCGACGATCCCAAGCGACCGAAATGGCACTCGGCCTTTTTCGTTGGCGTGCCGGCTCCGGCCGGCGCAGGGCTGGCGATGCTGCCGGTCTATCTGAGCTTTTCCGGTGTCGGGTTGAACTTTCCGGAGTTTTCGGCAGGCGTCGCCTCGATCTACCTCGTGGTGACCGGCCTGCTGATGGCGAGCCGTCTGCCGACCTGGTCGGGCAAGGGCGCCGGTATCCGCGTGCGGCGCGACTACACGATCCCGATCATCCTCGGTGTCGTCCTCTACGTGGCGCTGCTGCTGTCGTTCTTCTGGGAAACGCTCACGCTGACCTGCATCGCCTATGTGATCGCGATTCCGTTTTCCATGCGATCGTTTTCCAAGCGCACGGAGCGCGACACACGTCGAGCGGAGCGCAACAGA
>JBBSUS010000676.1:0-1975 GCA_038234195.1 Hyphomicrobiales bacterium
GGAAGCGATCCCGCCGACACTGGTCGCGATGCTGGTCATTGCGCTTCTGGGCGCACCGGTGCTTGCGATCCACGCGCTCGGCCTGTTGCTGACGATCGGCCGTTTCCTGCATGCCCTGCACTTCACCGCAGCGGATGCGCCCGCCTGGCAGCGCGGCGGCGGCTTCCTGCTTTCGACTCTCGCTTTTGTCGGCGCCGCGCTCTGGGCGCTGGCGATCGGTGTCGCGGCGTTCCTGTGACGGCACCGCAGGATCTAGACATCCGCCAGGCGATACGTGAAGACGTGGCCGCGATCTTCGCGCTTCTGGCCCTCGACGACATCGGAGGCGCGATCGACACGGCCGAACCGGAGGCTCTGCCGCTCTATCTTGAGCAGTTCGACCGCATTGCGCAAAGCCCCAACGAGACGCTCTACGTCGCCTGCCTGGGCAACGTGGTGGTCGGCACCTTCGAACTGTTGATCGCCCACAGCCTGCCCTACAGGGCGGCGACCCGCTGCATCCTCGAAGCCGTTCAAGTGCGCCCGGACCTGCGAGGCAAGAAGATCGGCGAGGCGATGGTCCGTTTCGCGCATCAGGAGGCGCGGCGTCTCGGCGCCGACCAGATGACGCTCTCCTCCAATGCCAAACGCCTCGATGCCCATCGCTTCTATGAACGGCTCGGATTTTCGAAGAGCCATGTCGGCTTCAAGAAGGCACTGTGACATCGAAGAACGGGCGCGAGACCGGCTAAAGTCCAGAAACCCCGGTGGCTTTCCAGAACGGTCATGGCCTTGCAAACTTGCCTCGGTCCATAACTTTTGCGAACCATAGGCTCGAAAGCCGCGTCGCAGGCCATTCGCCGGCAATGCACCGCATCCTGTCATTCGGAGACGCCATGACCGCCGCCAGAAACGCCATCGTTCCAGCCCTCGCGCTGGTTCTTGCGGCGACGTCCTGGGGCTGCAGCAGCACCAGCGGCTCGAATGCTGCGGTGCAGTTGCCACCGCGCCAACCCGACCAAGTCGCCGGCGGCTATGGCAGCCAGCCCGGATACGGCACGGCGCCAGGCGGAGCCGGCCCCTATGGCGACACGCCCAATTCCCAAGGGGCAGGCCCCAATGGTGAATCCGGTGAGGCCGGCGGCTACGGGACCGCGCCAGGCGTTTATGGCTCCGGCGCTTCTCGAGGCAACTCGGCGCGCGACGCCGCAGGGTTTCCGCCGCAGCCGACGACACCCTACCCGCCGGCAGCGGGCGCTCCCGGTGAGCAGGGCAGCCAGCTGGCGCAGAACAGCGGCGCCTGCAACGCCGCCGCAGCCCGTTCTGTCATCGGCCAGCTCGGCACGGTGGAATCCAGCGAGACGGCAAAGGCCGCCTCGGGCGCAGAAACCGTGCGCATCACCTATCCCGGCCAGCCGCTGGCCCAGAAGGTGGAGGCCTCGCGCCTCAACCTCGAAACCGACAATCAGAACCGCATCGTCAATGTGCGTTGCGGATAGACTCAAAATCGCAACCGGATCGAGGAAACGCGCAGACGGGCACCAATCGGCAGGAATCTTGGTCCTACACCGATCTCAGCTTCGCTGGCACGGCGTCGCAATCCGGTTGACGTGGCTACCGTGCCTTCCGATCCACGACCCTTTCGATCGCCGGCATCAGATCGTTGCTGGATTCAATCCGCCACATCCTGACGTCGCGAACAGCTGGTGCGAACCAGTCGAACTCGTCCGCCAAATCCTGAACGGTCAGGACGCATGACACCTCGTTGACCGAATCGTAGCCGAAATAGGTGCTTCCCTGCTGCCAGCCGAAGCCGCGCTTTCTCAGGAAGGCACGCACTTCGTTATAGGCATTGTTGCAGGATGGCCCGGGATAGACTTCGTTCAGACTGTTCGTGTCGAGATCAAAGACGATGGCTTACATCGAACCGTTGCGTTCGCTGTTGTGTCCGATGCGGGCCATGGGTCACCTTCAATTCTGTGTTGTCAGTACACCC
>JBBSUS010000677.1:0-1974 GCA_038234195.1 Hyphomicrobiales bacterium
GGCGCGGCGCTGGCGGCGGTCGGAGCCGATGGGAGGCTGCGCATTGCCAAACGCAAGTCGAAACACGCCACGGCCGCACTGGGCGAAGCGCCGGTTCCGGTCGATCCTGCGACAATTGGCCGGGCGCGCGGAGCTCTGTTCGTTGTCGGCATCGGGCCCGGCGGCGAGGCCTGGCGCTCGCCGGAGGTCACGCGGATGATCGCCGCGTCCAGCGATCTCGTCGGTTATTCGCTTTATCTCGACCTTCTCGGCGAACTCTGCCACGGCAGGACCCGGCACGATTTCGACCTCGGCAAGGAAGAGGCGCGGGTGCGGCACGCGATGGAACTGGCCGGCACCGGCCGCACCGTCGCGCTCGTGTGCTCGGGCGATGCCGGCATCTACGCCATGGCGACGCTGGTTTTCGAACTTCTCGACAAGGCACCCGAGATGAATGGCGCGCCGCTGATGAAGGGCGCCGGTGAATCGGGACGCGATCTGAGCGACGCCGCCAAGCGGATCGCGATCGCGTGTTCACCCGGCATTTCGGCGTTGCAGGGTGCCGCGGCCCGTGCTGGCGCCCCGCTCGGCCATGATTTCTGTACCATCTCGCTGTCCGACCTCCTGACGCCCTGGGAGGATATCCAGCGGCGGGTGAGGGCGGCGGGCGAGGCCGATTTCGTCATCGCCTTCTACAATCCGGTCTCGAAGAAGCGTCGCACCCAGCTGGCTTTCGCCCGCGACGAGTTGTTGAAGCACCGCCCGGGAAATACGCCGGTGATCCTCGCGACCAATCTCGGCCGCGACGGTGAAAGCGTCCGCTTCGTCGATCTTGCCGCCTTGAACGTCGACGATGTCGACATGCTGACGGTGGTCATCGTCGGATCGTCGCAGACGCGAATGGTTGCGACAGGCGACGGGACGAACTGGGCTTATACGCCGCGAGGTTATGCGGGGAAGCAGTGCCTTGCATGAGGAGCGCTTGATGGCTCGCGGTCCGATGTTGCGAGGGCCTATGATGGCACTTGATGCCTTTAATGGCATATGCCAAGTTAACCATCATGAAAGCGCGGCTGTTCGATCGACGCAAAGAGACGCTCGGAAACGGCGCAATCGTCATCTGGGTTCTGCCATCGCCCACGCTCGAGCGCCCGCTCGGCCTTAAATATTCGCTTTTCTACGGCCGACCCGACGAACGGATCATTGGATACGACAATGAACGGGCAAAGACGATCACCGGCATTACTGCGGACGCGAAGAGGCGTACGCGTTTGTCGATCTTCAAACGCTTCTTAAGGACTTCTATCGGGATATCGCCAGGGAGTTGAACGATGGATGAAGTCATCATCAGGGTGGCATCGCTCGACGAGTTCTTCGAGGATGCACAAGCCGCGGCCCGTCGTTTCGATGCCGGTGATCATAAGCCGCCTCGCGCTACCGTCCTCGGATTCGAAACCGCTGAAACGCTTTTGAAAGCTCTCACACCGAACCGCTGGACGTTGCTCAGAACGCTACGACGGCTTGGACGAACGTCTATTCGCGCGCTTTCGCGCTCGCTCGGCCGGGACTATCGCGGCGTTCATGCGGATGTAACGGCTCTGCTTGAACTCGGCCTGATCGATCGGGACGACAAGGAACTGATCCGGGTCCCGTGGTCGAAGATTACCGCCGAACTTTCCATCGAAGAGGTTGCATGACCGTACATTTCATCGGCGCAGGGCCTGGCGCGCCGGACCTTATCACCGTGCGGGGCTTGCGGTTGATCGAAGCCTGCCCGGTCTGCCTCTATGCTGGCTCGCTGGTGCCGGAAGCGGTGGTGGCGTCGGCGCCCGCCGGGGCGCGGGTGATCGACACCGCGCCACTGACGCTCGACGAGATCATTGCCGAGATCCAGGCGGCGCATTCGCGAGGCGAGGACGTCGCCAGGGTGCATTCGGGCGATCCCTCACTCTACGGTGCCATCGCCGAACAGATCCGGCGGCTGAAGGCGCTCGA
>JBBSUS010000678.1:0-1973 GCA_038234195.1 Hyphomicrobiales bacterium
CCTGTTCCTCATCCTCGTCACCTACATTCCGGTGATGTCGACCTTTCTGCCCTACAGCCTGATGGGCCCAGAGACGGTGGCGCGGTAAAGCGCCGCTCGACTCCCTCCGCCATGTGAAAAGACCGCGAGCCCGACGGGGCACGCGGTCTTTCGCTTGTAGGACAGGAGTCGGGGCGATCAGAAGATCGGATTCTGCCGGATATAGACCATCAGTGCGATCAGCATGATGATCGGGATCGCCATCTGCACCGGCCGCAGCCTGGCGAAAAACAGCGGCGCGTCGCCGCTTCTGGCCGCCATCGGATCGAGGATCGCAAGGCTGACATAGCCGGCGAGTTCCAACGAAGCGGCCGTCATCGGATAGGCCCAGATTGTCGCCACCAGCGCGGCGAAGCCCAGAAAAAAGAGCCAGAGCATCGAAGCGAGTTGGCTTGCATGTGGCCCACCCGGGGTGCGGAACGACACGCCGCGGCGCACACCTGCCAGGAACATCAGGATCGCCGCGCCCCAGAACAGGGTCAGGTTGAAGGCGAGAAACGACTGGGCATCCGGCGCGAACCAGATGGCGAGCACGCCGACCACCAGCGGCAACATCGCGGCATAGGCGAAGACCATGCCCATGGGCGGCGTTTCGGCGCGCTCTTCGACGGAAAGTGTACGCGCGCTGTGTTTGGTCGTGCTCATCTGGTGATGTCCTTGCCGCATTTCTCGTTCGCCGTGCCTCGACGAAGCGGTGCGGATGCAAACGCATTCCCGGCGGCGAACAACTCGTCATCCCATGCTTTCGCATGGCCGCCTATGGGCGTTACAGGACCGACTCGCTCACAAAAAGCGGCGCGGCATGCGGAATGGGAGCATCGCCTGGACGACGGGCCTGGCAAAACGGTCGAGATCGAGACTCTCGTGGATCGCCGTCACCCTCTGCCCCATCAGCTGCGTCTCGATGACGGATCGAGAATAGAAGGGCGAATCCTCCAGTGTCTCGACGACGCGAGCGGCGGTTCCCATCTCCGAACGCGTGGAACGGTTCATCCCCCAGAAGGTCCGCTTCAACTCGGCCGGCTGAGGCGGTTCGAAATCTGTCACGCCGGTCGCCGGGTCGAAGCGGATCGCCAGCGAACAGGACTCGCCCTGCCGGTCGACGAGGTCGTAAAGCACTGCCGTGCCATCGTTGAGGCTCGCGCGGCACCAGTTCCAGTTTCTGAAGCTGGACTCCAACGGCACTTCGCCTGTGTTGAAATCGAAATAGCCCGAGCCAGACCAAGCCAGATCGGGCTGGTCGAGTTCGACCTCGACCCTGGCGCAGGGCGCGATCGGCCACCAGCAATGGTGCGCCTCGCGGTCGAGAACCACCGGGTGATTGACCACCGCCTCAGGATAGAGCCTGACGCGGCCCTTCACCCGATGGGGAATCAGCGGACTTATCTCGTCGATCTCGACGGTCAGACCTTCGCCGTCCCAGTGCATCGCGCTCGGACCGATCTTCAGGGTGCGGGCGTCGCGGTACAATTCGCCGGCCCGCCGCTCGGTCATCGTCCAGCGCTTGGCGCGCGGCCCGTAGAAGGCGACGTTGAGGGACACGTGATCCTCCGGTGCCTTACGGCCGGAGAGCTTGTAGTAGGGTGAGAAGACCGAGCCGACGAAGCCGATCAGGGTCAGGCCGAACCGGCCGTCCGCCGAAAGCGCGTCGACATACCACCAGGCGTAGCCGCCCGGGGCAACCGGCTGGTCGAAGCGTGGTCCGCAAGCATGGCCTGCGCCGCCAACTTGCCCGACAGCGCCGCCATCGGCAGCCCTGCCCCCGGATGCGTGCTCCCGCCGCAAATATAGAGGCCTTTGAGCCTCGTTCGCGCGGGCGGCCGCCGGAACGAAGCCATCGGCCCATGCGAGGCCCGCCCGTAGAGCGCTCCGCCCGTCCCCGGAAACGATTTCTCGAAATCTGAGGGCGTCGAAAGGCGCATCGAATCCGGCCG
>JBBSUS010000679.1:0-1952 GCA_038234195.1 Hyphomicrobiales bacterium
CCAATTCGCGATCGGTCATGCCTTCTGCGTTCCGTGCCGGTCGTCCCGCTTCAAGCCGCAAGACATTCCGATCCATGGAGTTCGCGTCCTTGCCCCTTCATCTTCTCCACGGCTGGCCCGCGACGAAGACCCCGAACGCGAGGATCAATCCAGCCAAAACGCGCGGTCGGTCACGCGTCGGCAAAACGGACGAATGGATTGTGGCAGCAACACCGGCCTTGGCGCGGACGCGGAGATCGCATCCGAGGACCGCTTCGTTCGAAGTGAAATTCGTCCCGGCATTCGAATATTGCGGTTTGCGCCCGGCTGGCACTTGGCTATGACTTGGGTCATCGAAACAACGACCGCACCGTTGTTTTCTCGCAAACATATCGCGGGCGGCGCGGATCGCGCCAGCGGCAACGCAGGATCGAACTGTGGTCCGGACTGGACCGCAAGGACGTCGCGTGCTTCGGCGCGCCACGTCCCGAAAGGGAGGACATGACCATCATGAACAGACGAGAATTGCTCAGGTCCGCCGGCGGCGCGGCGATTGGCATCGGCGCCGGCTTCGCGCTCGGCTCGCGCCTTTCGGCTTTCGCGGCCGAAAAGATGGTCGACCTGCCCTTCGGCAATGGGGAGCGACCGCTGATCACCTTTCCGGGCAAACGCCCGCTGATCCAGCTGACCTCGCGCCCGCCGCAACTTGAAACGCCGTTCTCGGTCTTCGACGAGGGCATCCTCACGCCGAACGACGCGTTCTTCGTGCGCTATCATCTTGCCGACATTCCCCTGTCGATCGATCCGGCGACCTTCCGCACCGAGGTGACCGGTCTCGTCGACAAACCCTTGTCGCTGTCCGTCGATGACCTGAAGAAGAATTACGAGGCGATCGAGATCGTTGCCGTCCACCAGTGCTCGGGCAACAGCCGCGGCTTCTCGGACCCGCGCGTCGGCGGTGGAGAACTCGCCAATGGCGCCATGGGCAACGCCCGCTGGAAGGGCGTTCCGTTGAAGGCCATTCTGGAAAAGGCCGGCGTCAAGTCCGGTGCCGTTCAGGTGTCCTTCGGCGGCATCGACGGCCCGGTGATCCCCGAAACGCCCGATTTTGCCAAGGCACTCGACCTCGACCATGCCATGGATGGCGAGGTGATGGTCGCCTACCAGATGAATGGCGAGGACCTGCCCTGGCTGAACGGATTTCCCGTTCGTCTTGTCGTGCCGGGCTACTACGGCACCTACTGGCTCAAGCACCTCAATTCGATCACCGTCCTCGACAAGCCGCTCGACAATTTTTGGATGGCGAAGGCCTATCGCATTCCCGACAATGACTGCGCCTGCGTCGAGCCGGGAACGAAGCCGGAGAAGACGATCCCGATCAACAAGTTCAACGTGCGCTCCTTCATCACCAGCGTCCTCGAGGGCGGCAAGGTGACAGCCGGCAGCGCCACGCGGTTGCGCGGCATCGCCTTCGACGGCGGGACCGGCATCGCCAAGGTCGAGGTCTCGACCGACGGCGGCAAGACCTGGATGGCGACCAAACTCGGCGAGGACCTCGGCAAATACTCCTTCCGCGAATGGACCGCGTCGGCCTCGCTGCCGGCGGGCGATCACGTCCTGATGGTCCGTGCGACCAGCGTCGCCGGCGAAACCCAGCCGATGAAAGCGGTCTTCAACCCGTCCGGCTACATGCGCAACGTCGTCGAGACAACGCGCGTCACTGCGGCTTGAGGAGGAAAATCATGCACAGCACGATGAAGACGTTTCTCGCCGGTGCCATCCTCCTGGGGATCGGTTCCACCGCTTTCGCGGATGCGGTGACCTATGCGGTCCCCGACGAAACCGCCGCGTTCAAGCCGGGACCAAATGTCGAGGTGGCGCAGAACAATTGTTCGCTCTGCCATTCGGCCGACTACATCAACACCCAGCCGCCGCAGATGGGCGAGAAATTCTGGGACGGTGAGGTCCACAAG
>JBBSUS010000680.1:0-1944 GCA_038234195.1 Hyphomicrobiales bacterium
CGCTGGCGCAGCCCGCCGGTGCGACGCAGGAACGCGCCGCCCCGAAAATCGTCGCATCCGACATCTTTGCCGCGCGTCGCGGCGGAAAGGGCAAGTAACCATGATCGAGACCATGCTCAGCCGGCCGATGGCGTTTCTGCTGTCCGAGGCCGAAGGGATGCGTTCGCGCACCGGGCTCACCATCGCCGCCGGGAGCGGCAAGCTGGAAGCGGGGACGGTGATCGGCCGGATCAGCGCCAGCGGCAAGTTCGCCGCCTCCGGCAATGCCGTCGTCGCGGGCGCCGAGGGTGCGGAGTCCGGCGTTGCCGTGCTCGGCTATGCCGTCGACGCCACCGACGCCGATGTCGATGTCGCGGCGATCGACCGGGACGCCGAGGTGAAGACCCCGGAACTCAAATTCGCCGCGTCGGTCGATTCCGCCGCCAAGATCACCGCGAAGCTCGCACAGCTCGACGCTGTCGGCATTCGCGCGCGCTGAAGGAGCGGACACCATGGAGCAATTCAACGACCCCGAGTTCAGCGTGATCGCCCTGACGGCGGCGCTGAACAACGTCCCCTTCGTGCCGGGGCAGGTCGGCGCCACGGGCATCTTCGGCGAAGAACAGATCGCCGAGCTGGTCGTGAAGATCGCCGAAGAGAACGGCATGCTCGAGCTCGTCGAGCCGACACCCCGCGGCGCGCCGGGTATCACCATCGGCGGCGATCCCCGTCGCATGGTGCCCTTCGCGGTCGATCACTACGAGATCAACGATGCCGTCATGGCCGACGAGGTCCAGGGCGTGCGGGCATTCGGCACCGACGCGTCGGCGCTGGAGACCGTTATGGGGCGGATCGACCAGAAGCTGGCACGGGCGGCGCGCGATCTCGACAACACGCTCGAGCACCAGCGTGTCGGCGCAATCAAGGGCATCGTCCTCGCGCGGTCCGGCAAGGTCCTGCACAACCTCTACACCGACTTCGGTATCGCGATGCCTGCGCCGATCACTCTGGGCCTTGGCGCGGACGTACCGAAGCTCGCCAGTCGCCTGAAGGGCGACATCACACTCGCCCTCGAGGACGAACTCGACACGACCTACACCGGTATCCATGCCATGTGCGGCGCGGATTTCCATGCGGCGCTCTACGATCAGAAGGAGGTCCGCGAGACCTATCTGAACCATGTCGGCGCGGAGGCCCTGCGGCTTGACGTGCCGGACGTGTTCAGTTTCGCGGGCATCACCTGGGAGCGGTACCGGACCGGGCGCCGCGCCATCGCGGCCAACGGCGGGTCGGCCTACATCGCGCCGAACGAAGCGCGGATTTTCCCCAAGGGCGTGCCCGACCTCTTCAAGACGTTCTTCGGCCCTGCGGACTGGAACGAGACGGTCAACACGCTGGGGCTGCCGCGCTATGCCAAGCAGTGGGCGATGGCGAACGGCAAGGGCCACCATCTCGACAGCCAGATGAACGCGCTGTCGATCTGCACCCGCCCGAGCTGCCTGCGCCGCGTCACCATCTGACACCAAGCCTTGCGATCCAGAGACCAGAAGACCCGGCGCACGTCGCCGGGTCGTCGGTTCGATCCCCATGCCCGGCGGCATCGGCGTCAAACCGAGGAGACTACGATGTCGAAGTTCAACAAGGTCACATTCATCTCGCCCGTCAAGGTGCCCGCCTCCGTTCTGGACGAGGCGAAGGACCGCGTGATGGAGATTGGCAAGCCGGTGAAGCTGCCGTCCGACTATGCCGACCACGTCATCCACGAAGGCGTGGCTGTGGCGTCCGATGCCAAGGTCCAGCGCGAGACCGCCGACAAGCTGATCGTGAAGCAGGCTGCGGTCGACCGGGCTGAGGCCGAGGCCAGTCTGGTCGAGCGGCGTGCGTCGAACGCGATGCTGGCGCAGTCCGGCGGTACGATCGTCCGGGTCGAGGATGGCGAATCGGCAGATGCGCAGGCCCGCGCCG
>JBBSUS010000681.1:0-1937 GCA_038234195.1 Hyphomicrobiales bacterium
GCGGGGCGACCAGACCGGAGTCGAATAAGAACCGTCGCCGAAGGAGATGCGGGTCTGGTTGGAGCCATCGGCGCCCATCGTGTAGAGCTGCTGGCGCCCACCCCGATCGCTTTCGAAGACGATGCGGCTGCTGTCGGGAGAGTAGGAGGGCGAGGTGTCGATCGCCGCAGTCGAGGTCAACCGGGTCGTCGCTCTCGAGCGCAGGTCCATGGCGTAGATGTTGGCGTTGCCCTCCTGCTGAAGGCTCATGATCACCTTCTGCCCATCCGGCGAAAAACGCGGCGAAAAGGTCATGCCCGGGAAATTGCCGACGATCTCGCGTTGGCCGGTTTCGAGCTGCAGGAGATAGACCTTCGGCTCGCCCTGCCCGAACGACATGTAGGTCACCTCCTGGCGGCTCGGCGAGAAGCGCGGCGTGAGCACCAGATCCCGCCCGTCGGTGAGGTAGCGGACGTTGGCGCCGTCCTGATCCATGATCGCCAGCCGCTTGACGCGCTGATTCTTCGGCCCGCTTTCGGCAACATAGACGATACGGGTGTCGAAATAGCCCTTTTCGCCCGTCAGTCGCTGGTAGATCGCGTCGGAAATGATGTGCGCGACGCGGCGCCAATTGTCGGGGTTGGTGTAGAATTGCTGGCCGTCGAGTTGCGAGCCGGCAAACGTATCCCACAGCCGGAACTCGACGCGCAGGCGGCCATCGGCTTCCGGAGAGACCCGACCGACGACCAGCGCCTGGGCGTTGATGACGGTCCAGTCGGTGAAGGTCGGGCTCTGGTCGGTGGTGAGTCCCTTCTGGATGAAGGCCGTCTTGTCGATCGGCGCGAACAGGCCGGAGCGCTTCAAATCCGCCTGGACGACGCCGGAAATCTGGTCGCCGAGCTTGCCCGAAAAATCATCGATCGCAATCGGCAGCGGCTGGACATTGCCCTTGTTGATGTCGATTTCAACGACGGCGAAGGCCGGCGCAGCGACGAAAATCGCCACGAGGGCGGCTGCCGCTGCGACGAGATTGTGGGTCATCCTGTTCATTGCGAACCTTCCATTGCGGACGAGACGTGTGGGCAAGCGCCCGACTGGGAACCCGTTCCGCTGCTGAGCCGCGCGACCGGGCTGGCGGTGGGATTGAAACGAGCCGAAAAGGCTCGCAGATCGAAGGCACCATCTGCGCCGGAGGCACCAGGGGCGCGAGTAACGACGGCCCCGGGTCCTAACGGCCAATCGGGTGATTGTGTGGCGCGCCCTCGCAAGGGACTTGAAGTTGCGGCCGGCGCTTTCGGTGCAAGCCAATTCGGCCGCCGCGAGGCCTCGGCCTCGGCCCAGGGGGCTGGAAGACTGCCCATCAGAACATCTGACTTGGATCGAAATTGACGATGACGTCGGCCCAGGTGTCGTATTTTGCGGCCGGCAGATTGTACGGTGCGCAACGCTGAACAGCGCGCAACGCCGCCTCGCCAGCCACCCGCTCGATCATCGACGAGCCGCCGCCACCGACGATCTGTGGCCGCGCCTCGAGTTCGCCCGACGGCGTCAGTCGCATCTGGATCGAGATTCGCAACGATCCCGCCTCCGACACGCCGGACGGCGGCGACCAGCACTTCTGAATCTGGCCGCGCAGGGCGTCCATCTCGCTCAGCGACAGTTTTTCGCCGGTCGTGCGATCGGTGCCGAGGGAGGCTGTCTGCGTCGAACGTTTGGCGCCGCCGCCGGCCGATTTCTCGCGGTTGAGCAGGGCTGCGATCTTGTCGGCGTCGAACTGACTCGCCTCCGGCGTCGTCTGGTCCGCCTTCTTGGTCTCCTTGGCCGGAGCTGGCTTCTTTGTCTCGGTCGTCTTGGTCTCGACCGGCTTTTCAGGCTTGGCCTCGGCAACCTTGACGGGCTCGGCGGCCGGCGTCGGTGGACGCGGCTTATCGGCCGGAATCGGCACGTTCTGCGGCACC
>JBBSUS010000682.1:0-1935 GCA_038234195.1 Hyphomicrobiales bacterium
CGCCGCCGACACCGGGGCGACGTTGTTCGACGGATACCCGAAGCTGCCATACCGCTGTGTCTCCGACCTGTTCGGGCTCGGCGACGTCGCCTGGCTGGCGGTGTAATCGTGGCCAAAAAGACCGTCGCCGGCGAAGGCGACCTGGGCTGATGCGGGAGCGGCGAGGGCGAGCGTCGTGGCGGTCGCTGCAGCGATGAGGGTGAACGTTTTCATGATGGTGAGTCCTTTGCGCTGGAAAGCGAACTGTGAACCCGTCGACTTCGTGGCGGCGGGCGCATGTTCGTTGCGATGCACAGGACCTATTCCCGGGAAGCGCCCTGTGGTAGAGGGCGAAAATGGAACCTATCGTTCCATGAATGGAACGAGCCATGGCGAGTCTCGACGATCTCTTCTACTTTGATGCCGTCGTGCAGCATGGCGGATTCTCAGCGGCGGGCAGGGCGCTCGCCATCCCGAAATCCAAACTGAGCCGGCGAGTCGCCAATCTGGAAAGCCGGCTCGACGTGCGACTTATCGAACGATCGACAAGGCGCTTCCAGCTGACAGCGATCGGCGAGAGCTTCTACAGCCATTGCCGGGCAGCGCTCGACGAGGCGGCGGCGGCGGAAGAGGCGGCCCTGACGTTGAGCGCCGAGCCGCGCGGTCTGGTGCGGCTGGGCTGTCCGCCGGGTTTCGGCGAACACGCGCTTGCCGCCGTTCTTCCAGCCTTCTTTGCGGCCTCTCCGAAGGTGCGCGTCGAGATCATCACGTCGCTGCTGCCGGTCGATCTCTTCGCCGAACGGGTCGACATGGTCGTGCGCGCCGATCCGTCCCCCGATCTTGGGCAGGACCTCGTCATCCGCAAGCTGGGACTGATCGAGATCGTGCTCGTGGCCAGTCCAGCCTTCCTGGCGGCCCATTCGCCGGTGACGCACCCCGACGATCTGACGGGTCTTCCGACGATCTCGTATCAGATGCGTGTCGGACAGGAATTCTGGGAGCTTTTCGATGCCGCGGACGCAGCAATCAGCGTGCGGCATGCACCGCGCATCATCGCAATGATTTTGCCGTGATGCGCGAAGCTGCTCTGGAGGGTCTGGGTGTCGCAAGGCTGCCGCAGGCGGTCTGTTACGATGCGCTGGCTTCCGGTCGCCTCTTAAGGGTTCTGCCGGATTATCATTCCGGCGAGACCGACATGCATCTGATTTTTACCTCTCGGCGAGGCATGCTGCCATCGGTCCGCGTGCTGGTCGATCATCTGATTGCCACCTTGCCCGACCTGATGCGCGAGCGCCGCGACAGTGGCCGGCGGCGCGTACAGGCCGCAGCGACGCAGCCCGGCGGTGAGTCAACGAGCGATTGGGCCCGATCCGTTAACGACGCACGCTTATCATGACAGACGAAACGGCCGACAAACCGTTGCGAAGCTGAGCCCGGTTGATTTACTGTGGCATGATCGAACGACGACATCGCGTCGCTTAAGTGGACTTTGAATTCGGGGTGCGTCGGACGTGTTAGCAAGGCCAATCGTCAGCTGCGGCATGGTATTGAGTCTCGGTATCCTGACGGCCGGCATGTTCGCCGGCCCAGTTCATGCCCAGGACGAGCCGAAGCGGATCGAAACTGACGCAAAGGAAGCGTTGCTCGTTGACGGCACCACCGGAACGATCCTGTTCTCGAAAAACCCCGACACGCCATTTCCACCGGCGTCGCTCGCCAAGATGATGACGATGGACATCGTGTTCGACGCGGTGAAGAGCGGCAAGCTGCGCCTCGAGACCGAGTTTCCGGTCAGCGAACACGCCTGGCGTACCGGGGGCGCACCGTCTCGCACCTCGACCATGTTCGCCAAGCTGAACTCTCAGGTGCCGGTCGAGGCGCTGATTCGCGGCACCATCGTCCAGTCCGCCAACGACGCGGCGATCGTCCTTGCCGAAGGTATTGCAGGCTCCGAAG
>JBBSUS010000683.1:0-1914 GCA_038234195.1 Hyphomicrobiales bacterium
GACGAGCATGTCATATTCGACGCCCTCGTAGGAGACCGAGCGGGCCATGTAGAGACCGAGCGCCTTCAGGTCGCGGGAGATCACCTCCATTGCCGCAATGCCACCCGCCTCCATGGCCGAAACGAAGGCCGCGCGGTTCACGAAGGGAAAGTCGCCGGTGCCCCAGAGACCGAGACGGCTGGCATAGGCCAGATTGCCGACTTCGGTCGCACCCGTCGCCGAGACGTAGATCACCCGGGCGCCGGGAACGGCGTTCTGCAGATCAAGCCCCGCCTTGCCCTGCTGCGACGGTTTTTTGTCGCCGCGCTCGGACTTGCCACCGGCGGCGTTGGCCATCGCGTGCGCCTCGTCGAAGGCGATGACGCCGTCGAAGTCGGCACCGAGCCAATCGGTGACCTGGGTCAGGCGGCTCGCCTTCCTCACGTCGCCGATCGTTCGTTCGGCACTGCGCAATGTCGCGTAGGTGACGAACAGGATGCCGGCCTTCAGGGCGATGTCGGTGCCCTGCTTGAACTTCGAAAGCGGCACGATGTCGGAGGCGGCACCCCCAAGCGCCGTCCAGTCGCGACGGGCGTCCTCGATCAGCTTGTCGGACTTCGACAGCCAGATCGCCTTGCGGCGACCGTTCAGCCAGTTGTCCATGATGATGCCGGCCACCTGCCGGCCCTTGCCACAGCCGGTGCCGTCGCCAAGAAACCAGCCGCGGCGCAGCTTGAAGCTGTCATACTTGCCCTCGCCCCCACCGTTGCCCCCATGGTTGCCCTCGACGGCAGCGACGATCTGACCGGTCTCGGCGTCGCGGATCCACTGACCGGACAGGAAGGTCGCATGCGCCTCGCCGGCATAGATCACGCTCTCGATCTGGGCGTCGGACAAATGACCGTCACGGATCAGGCTGATCGGCAGGATCGGCCGGTAGGACGGCACCGGCGGCGCGACGGAGGCCATGGCGGCCGACTGAACCAGGGTCGTCGGGTGGGAGACTGCGGCCTTTCCCTCGCACTCGATCTGGATCGACTGAACCTCGTAGCGCTCGTAGAGCGAGGCGGTCAGCGCGGCCTGGGTTGGAGCCCAGGCGCGCGGCAGGTAACTGACCTCGGCCATTTCGGCGCTGTCGAGCGCGTGGCGGGATACGGTAAGCTCAAGCTCGCGGGTTTCGGCTTTCGCGCGATCGCGCAGGACGGCAACGCTCTCGACGACGGATGCCGATCCGGCCATCGTTGACGGCGCCGAAATAGACGGGTCGCGCTCCTTAACCGCGTCAGCGTCAACTGGCTCGGCGGCAACGGGCACCGCCGCACGCGGCGCGCAGTGCGCCTGGATCAGTCGAAGGAGATCGGCAGCGTCCGTCGCTATCGCATGGCAGCCCTCGAACCGCGCCGGATCCTCGGCCGGGATCTTGTCGATGACCGTCAACCGGGTCTCAATCGTCGTGCCGCTGGGCGCAAACACCTTGCCGGCAATGCCGGCGGTGAACACGACGCGGCCGATCGTCTGCAGATCGCGGAACGTCTCGCGCCAGCCCGGTGACGTCGGGCCAAATCCCTCGCCGGTGATCACCACCAACCGGCCTTCTGGCGCAAGGCGCTGCAGGGCAGAACGGACATGGCGGGCCGTGGTCGACTTGAACCGGCCTTCGACGCCCGGTGTTGCCGAGAATGGCGGGTTCATCACCACCAGTGACGGCACAAGACCGGGATCGAGCCGGTCATGGATGATGGCGGCGTCAAAGCGCGTGACGGCCGTGGTGCCGAACGTCTGCTCCAGCAGTTTGGCGCGGAGATCGGCGTATTCGTTCAGCATCAGTCGCGCGCCGGCCATGCGGGCGAAGACCGCCATCATGCCGGTCCCGGCGGACGGTTCGAGAACCAGATCGCCAACGCTGACCCCTGCGGCCTCGGTCGCAACGAAGGC
>JBBSUS010000684.1:0-1911 GCA_038234195.1 Hyphomicrobiales bacterium
AATTCCAGGCCGCGGGGCCCGATTCTCGGCATCAGCCAGCCGACGATGGGGCGCAGCCATTCCGGCATGCGCCGGAGCGGCAGGCCGCCCGCCGCCCGCTCGACATTGGCGAGAAAGCCTTTGACCGCTCCGGCCCGTTTGCCTGCGCTTCCAGGCTCGGACGTTCGAAGCTCGGCGCCGAGCGCGCCCAGCATCTCCTCGCCACGCTCGTTGCGCACAAGCAGCCATTGCTCGCCCTCGCCGCCCATGTAGCCGACGGTGATGTCGGCCAGGACATTGGTGTAGTCGACGCAGGTCCGGCAGGTCAGCGGAAAGAAGTCCGGCGCCAGCTTGGAAATCGGCAGCTTCAGGAAGGGGATCGTCTTCATCCGCCCGTCGTCAAAGCGCAGTTCGACGTGGTAGTCGGCGCGGAACTCCAGATAGGTGATGGTTTCGGGGCGGTCCGAAAGCAGCGCCAGGAATTCGTGGAAGCGCTCGGTCGTCGTGTTGTCGGAGCAGGGCGTGCCGATGACGTAGAGCCGTTCGAGCTCCAGTTCGTCCTCGAGGGCCCGCAGCGCATAGACCTGGCATGGAATGCCGATCACGGCGAGGCGCTTGTAGCCCTTGGCCTTGGCAGGCTCCAGCAAAGCCAGAAGCGGGGCGTAGCCCATGCGCATGCCGCGGCAGGCGGCCATGCCCTCGGCCTTGGTGACGATCACCGGCACCGGCTTCCAGCGGTCTTCCGGGTCCGGCGCCATCGTCAGCACGGCGTCGACCGTGCCCGCCTCCAGGAGCTTCTCGGCGAGCCGGGTCGCGATCCCGGTCCACTGCGCGCCCTGCGACGCAGGGTTGAGCTGCGCGCGCACCATGCGCCTGAACGGTCCGAAAAACAGCTCGTCAGGCCGTTCGGGATCGCGCGGCCGGCCATGCACCCTTGTCTCCATCTCGGGATAGTTGGGCTGGATGAACTGGCAGGCCCGTCCGCAGGCGCCCGGATCGCTCGACCGCGACACGCCGCAATCGGTGCAAAGCGCGCGATAGGGGGCGGCCGCAAAGGACGGTGCCTCGAAGGGCTGTGTCGATTTTGCGGGCGAGGCGTCCTCGGTCCTGACGTTCATCGATGGCTTTCTTGTTGCTGTAGCGGGCTGCAGGCCGTTATCCGATCAGCGACTTGGCGATGAGATTCCACCATCAGGGGCCCGAACCAGAGAAAGCGTTCCACATTTCGGTGCGGTCGCCAAGCCGAACGGCCAATTCGGCAGCGCCGTGGCGCCAAACGCGACTTCCATTTCGATGGCCGCGGTGTCGCGAGCCGACCGGACTGCGACGTCGGCTCGCATTGGCGGCCTTCGCTTTCCCTCCTATCTCCACGCCATGACCGATCTTACAGTCTGGCACGACGGATCGTGCCCACTCTGCCGCCGCGAAATCGCGCTGATGCGGCGTCTCGATACGCATGGCGCCATCCGCTTCGTCGATGCGGCCGAGGAGGGCGGCGCCTGTCCGCTGGACAGGCAGACGATGCTCGCGCGATTTCACGCCGAAGAGGACGGCAGGCTGGTTTCCGGAGCAGGCGCCTTTGCCGCGATGTGGCGGGCAATTCCGCTTCTGCGACCCCTCGGGCTGGCCGCGCGCAATCCAACGGTGCTGGCGCTTCTCGAGTGGCTCTATCTGCGCTTCCTGACCGTGCGACCGAAGCTGCAGGCCTGGCTTGTCAAGCGGGAACGAGGCCAAGCCTGATCGTGCTCACGCACTGACTTCAACCGGCCGGACGCCCGCCGGATCGAGCGAACTTTCGCGACCGACGTCGCCGGGATCGCCAGCCAGATGCGGCGCGAGCAGGCGCTTGACGTCCACCCGCGCCTTGAGCCGCAGCGCCAGAAGATAGAGCCCGCCGAACTTGCGCTGAAGAAACAGCGTGTCGACGGGCGG
>JBBSUS010000685.1:0-1906 GCA_038234195.1 Hyphomicrobiales bacterium
AAGAAAGGCGATCGTCTGGATCAGACCGAAAAGCGACAGAACGATCGCCTGAACCCGTATCCGCCGGATCAGGACGACTGCCGTGCCACCGCCGGCAACGAGGAGCAGGCTCAGAAGCAGAAAGGCGTCGCCGGCGGTCATCGGAACGATCCGATCAGTGGCAGGCGATCCAGCAACCGCGCAAGAGGCCCGCGCCGCACGGCCGTGACGATCGCGCGCCGCTGCTTGCGGGCTGCCGCCGCTGCGGCGATGCGGTGGCCGCCAACCGCCCCCGACAAAGCCAGTGCCACGAAAAGAACGAATAGCTGCAGGTCCGCCACGCCAGGCGGCTGCGCGAGGGCAGCAGCGAGCGCAAAGCTCGCCGCCGCAAAGCCGCTCGGTATGGAGCCGTAGAGCAGCATCGCAAAGACGTCGGAGGATAGCGCCATGCCGGCGACCGCGACGACGATCGACCCAGCGCCGAGGGTGAGCAGCACGGCTATGGCGATCTCGATCAGCGTCATTGGTCGGTCCAGTGCGGATCGAGTTTGCGGGCGATCAGCCGCGCCATGACCAGACTGCTCGGCAGAGCGAGGATGGCGGCGGTCAGCGCCACCGAGAGCAGCGCGTCGTCGTCCCACCAGATGCCGAGCACGATGACCAACAGCACGAAGATCGTCCCCGCCCCCTGCGCCGCCGCCAACGCCTCGGCTTCGCTGCGCCGGAGCGCCAGAGCGCAGCATACGACAAAGGCGACGAAGAGAACGAAGGCCGCGACGATCCAGACCGTCACAGCGGCCACCTCAGATCCTTCGGGACCGGTGGCTGTTCCCTGACGCCGATGCGGCATGTGCGGATTTCGCGGGCGTCCACATCGCTGTCGATCACCAGCCGGGCCGGCGCGAGCGAGATTGCGATGGTGACGAGGCCGCGCCGGCCACGGTCGCGCGGATTTTCGGCCTTGCCGGGGTCGAAGCTGCGGGTTTCGGTCGCGGCGACGAGCCGTTCGCGCCGGGACAGCGCCGTCAAAAGTGCCCAGGTCAGTGGCACGACCTCGATCGCCATGTCGAGAAACGGGCGCGCGAGGCGGATCAGCCAACGCCCCTCCACCACTTCCTGCATGTCGGCCAGGCGCATCAGCGCCAGCGTGCCGCATGTCGCGATCGCCGCCGCGACGCCCGCCACAACCGCCTCGCCAACGGAAACGGACCCCGAAAACGCGACATAGGCCAGGGCGAAAACGACGAAAAGAAGAGTGGCCAGGGCCGGCGAACGGTCGAACAGCAGCGTCTTGGCCTTCAGCATGATACAACCTTCGATAACGGCCTTACCCCTAAAGGTCATGCCCGACGCAATGTTAGGCTGGAAACGCTGCGCCGCAAAGTCCCCGTACCTTCGAAAACAAGCATCGAAGGGCTGCACCGACGTGCCGACGCTAGACTTTCGACCCTATAGAAGCTGCCGCGTGGTGATCACGATGGCGTTTCACTGACATCTGCTCCGATCCTCGACAACCTGTTGACAGACAACGCCTATTGACGATCGATCGAGAACAGGGTCGGAGAGTGCGGCCCGACGTCGCGGACGATTGCCGAATCAAGCCGGGACACGACCTGCCCCAGCGCATTCCGTTGACGAGCAGCCTTGCAGCAAGCCCCTCAGCCAGATGCGGTCGTCCGCCCGGTGATGAAGAGCAGCACCAGAGAACGAGCCGGGAGAATCCGCCAGCCATGCCCGATGCCACCAGGATCCTGATCGTCGAAGACGAGATGCTCATTGCGATGCTGCTCGAAGACATGATCGCCGATCTCGGCCATGAAATCGTCGGGCCATTCCACAGCCTCGAGACAGGGCTCGCGGCCGTGGCGGACGCGAACTACGACATCGCGATCCTCGACATGAATCTCGGGTCGAAGAGCTCGATTCC
>JBBSUS010000686.1:0-1906 GCA_038234195.1 Hyphomicrobiales bacterium
GGCATGGTCCTGGACGTCGCCGAAATAGACCTTGGTTTCCTCGCTCAGCCAGGGGCGCTCCAGCCGCAGCAGCACGCCGATGGCATCCCGCGTCGGGCGCAGGAAGCGACGCATGGCCAGCATCTCACGGCGCAGGATATGCAGCGTCGGCACCTGTTTTTCGTCGACCTCTGCGAAGATTTCGTCCTCGAGCGTCTCGACCCGCGAGACCTGGCCGTCGACCACCGGAAAATAGGCGTCGACCACCGCGTCGATCAGCGCATAGGCGAGATAATCGGAGTGACCGGCGTGCAGTCGCGGCGCGCCCTTGGCGATGCGCTCGCGCACAGGCTCGAAGCTGTCGCCCTTGCGCTCCTGAAACGTCAGAACGAAACCCTCGCCGAAGAACAGCGACATCTGCTCGCTGGAGCCTTGCGTATCGAGCATGCGCATGACGAAAAAGGCGTGGCTTTCGGCGATCTCGCATTTCGGCCGCTGGTCGGTGTTGACGACGTCCTCAAGGGCCAGCGGGTGGAGGCCGAATTCCTTGCCGATGCGCTGGATGCCGACGATGTCGGCTAGGCCCGAGCAGTCGAGCCAATAGACCGGCCATTGCTGCCGTTTGGCGAGCGCTTCATCGAGCGAAATGCCGGCAAACCGTTCGCTGCGGCCGTTGCCGATACCGATGACGCTGAAGACGCTGGGCACCGCCTCCGGATCGGCGACGAGGATGCCGGGAGGTGCCCCGATCGCCGAGCGCTTGGCTTTCTCCTTGCGCCTATGGCGGCCGGTCAGGGGATTTTTCACGGTGCGCCTGCTCGCTCGGGTTCGTCAGTCATGGCTCGCCGGACCGGGCGTCGCTTTGCGCCCCTCCGCGACATCACCTGTTGCGCGATCCCGCCGACACCAGTCCCAAAGCCTCACCAACTGGCTCGCCAAGAGGTGCGCGCTCGCTTGAAGCTCGGCACCGGATCCGCAGGCAAGGCTACCCCTTGCCGCCGAACACCCGCTTGGGATGGAAGGAGCCCTGATCGATGGCGCCAAGCGCCAGCAGCCGGCCGTGACCGGTGGCGAAGGCCTCTTCACAGAAGGCCGGCGCATCGCGGCCGCGCAGCAACACAGGGTTGCCGGAAAGGACGCGGCTGGCCTGATCGTCGGTCAGCATCACCTCGTAGAGGTCGGACAGGGCCGACTCGGGCGGCACGATGTATTCGTCCAGGGCAGAGAAATCCGTCACGCGGGCCCGGGCGCCGGAGTCGATCGCCTCCTGATCAAGCACCTCCAGCCCCTCGTCTGCTGCCGCCTGCAGTTCGGCGAAGGGCACGAGATCGTCCTCGCCAAATCCGCCGACGGCGACGCGCCGCAGTTCAACCACATGGCCGTAGCAGCCCAGATCACGCCCGAGATCTCGGGCGATCGAGCGCACATAGGTGCCCTTGCCGCATTCGGCCTCGAAAACCGTCGTATCGGCGTCCGACGACGCAACGATGTCGAGACTGTGAACGGTGACGGTGCGGGCGGGAATGTCGACCGGCTCGCCGTCCCGGGCGATGTCGTAGGCGCGCTCCCCGGCAATCTTGATCGCCGAGAAATCCGGCGGGACCTGCTGGATCTCACCGCGATAGTTTGGCAATAGCGCCTCGATCTCTTCGGCCGTCGGACGGCTGTCCGACGTCTGCGTCACGGTGCCTTCAGTGTCGTCGGTCGTCGTCTCCTGGCCCCAGCGCACGGAGAAGCGATAGACCTTGCGACCGTCCATGACGAAAGGCACCGTCTTGGTGGCGTTGCCGAAGGCGATCGGCAGCATGCCCGAGGCCAGCGGATCGAGGGTGCCCGCGTGCCCCGCCTTCTGGGCGAAGAACATCCATTTCAGCTTGGCGACCGCGTCGGTCGAGCCCATGCCCTTCGGCTTGTCGAGAATGATCCA
>JBBSUS010000687.1:0-1893 GCA_038234195.1 Hyphomicrobiales bacterium
CGATGTGCGCACCGACACCTACCGGGTGATGGGCGTAAGCTACAAGGATCTATGGTCCAGCCTTCAACGGGCGACGCTCGGCAATGGCAATTCCGGCGTCGGTGACGCCTCGATCACGTTCCAGCCAAGGGCAATTTACGTCGAGAACGATGGGTCGTGCGCGGCGAGCGAACCCGCCGTCAACCTGACGGCGGTCCTGACATTTCCCGAATGGGATACGCCGTCCCAAGACCGGCGCGCCGTCCAAGCCTTCAGACGGACACTGGACTATCTTCGCGTCCACGAAGCGCAGCACGTCCTGATCGCGAGACAGTTCCGCCAGGAGATGGTGGAGGCGATCGCAAAGCTTGCCCCGCAGCCGACCTGCGCGGCGATGCGAACCTTGATCGCGGCGACGGCCGTAAGGATAAACGTTCGCCAGATCGCCGCACAGCGCGCTTACGATACGAAGGAACGCAAGCGATCGGCCGAGTTATTCAGCCGGAGCCAGTGAAGGTTCGGACGCCGGACTGCCGGAATCTGATCCCTGGACCTTCCGGCTTTTCACCGCGGCATCTTTTTTCATGGACGCTTTCCGGCGGGGCTGGGCGGATAAAAGAGGATGGTTCTCGAACGCGGTGGTGATCGAGCCCCGATAGAGGTTGCCGGGCATTGCCGGACGGGCGGCGCCCGCGATCTTCGACCGCAGGGCGCGAAGCGCTGAAGGAAAGCGCAGTCCCGCCCGCTCGATAAGCCAGAAGATTACGATACTGACGAGAAGGATCAAAGCGGTCCAAACTCGCAGATGCACAATCAGCAACGCGCAACAGAAGATCAGCCGGGCGTCGAAGATGAGGAGCCTCGGCGATCGTATGGTATCGCGCCAGACAATCGGCTCGCCATAGATGCTGCCGCCATGTCCCATCAGTTCACTCGCGCAACGTTTTCGGTGAAGAGGACGCCGATGAGCTTGCCGGCGGACAGCCGGACGATCGGTCCGCTGGGGCCGAGATCGGAAATCTCGCTGGCGAGCTGGTTGCCGACGCCGGCAGCGCCGGCGTAGAGCGCTTCTTTTGTCGTCTGTTCGCGACTGGTGATGACGGTCGCCGAATTGGTACCGACAACCGTCGTTCCAGTATTGGCGAGCGCGGTACCGAGCCCGGCGACGAACGCGCCCGCAAGCTTCGGGCCGTAGCGTTCAAGATACCGGCCGCTGTAGCTCGAACGCACCGCAAGGGTCGCGTCCTTGGAATCGAGGGCGTAGGCGGACGTCTCGAGGTTGGTGCCGTCCGGCAGGATGACGCGATCGAACTGAACGATCATCGCAGTCGTCTCGCGGTTTGGAGCGAACGAGCCGAGAAGCCGAGCGCCTTTCAGCGGCCCCTTGACGAGCTTGGCGACCACCGGGCCGGGCGTATCGGTATCGGAGCCGTTGAGGATGACGGCGAAGGTGATATCGCCGGCATTGGCGTAGAAATTCCCGTTGAAGGTTTCGACATTGGCGTTGAGCGGAGTGCCCGGGTTCACTGGCAGGATCGGCTCGCGCTCGAGCCGGCCTGTAAAATAGGGCGACGTGGTCATCAGGTCGGCCTTAAAATTCGACGTCAAGGGCGCGATCCCGTCGGGCAGAAGCGAGGGCGTCTTGCGTCCGCCGCCAATTTTGACACCGACCGGTTTGCCCTGAGGCGATTGATAGAGATCCTGCTCGACGACGACTTCGAGTTTGGAGCCCTGGGGCATGGCCCCCTTGGCGATCTGATCGGCTTGCTGGTTCATTCGGCCTGAAAGCTGCTTGATGCCCTCCCAATCGGTCGTTTGCGGTCGATCGCGGTAAATAATCTTGGTCTCGATCCTGGTTTCGGTTTTCGTTTCCGCAGGTGCAGGCGCTGCGGCGACCGTATTGGCAACCGGAAG
>JBBSUS010000688.1:0-1882 GCA_038234195.1 Hyphomicrobiales bacterium
CGGAGCCCAACCATTCGACGATCTGCTTGACGCGGGAAAGCTTATCGCCCCGGTCATCGGACCTTAGCGTGGCATAGGTGGTGAATAGGACGCCTTCCGAGAGGCGGATGTCCTTGCCCTGCGAGAAGCGCGACAGCGGCGTGACCAGCAGGCGCTCCATCCCGAGCGCCGACCAGTCGCGCTGCGCGTCCTCCAGCAGCTTGTCGGATTTGGAGATCCACACAGCCTTGCGACGGCCCTGCATCCAATTGTCGAGGATGATGCCGGCCGACTGGCGACCCTTGCCGGCGCCTGTGCCGTCGCCCAGCATGAAGCCCCGCCGGAAGCGTACGGCGTTGGGCGCATCGTCTGGCGAGGCCGAGACGATGTCGAAGGTCTCGTCGAGCGTCCACGAGCCTGCGAGGAAGTCGGAATGCGCCTCGCCGGCGTAGATGACGGTTTCGAGCTGGGCGTCGGAGAGAAGCCCGTCGGTGATGATGTTGGCGGGAAGCAGCGGCCGATAGCTCGGCTTGGGCGGCGCGACCGAGGCCATCGCCACCGACTGTACGAGTTTGGTCGGGTGAGCCTGAGCGCCGGGAATACGGATCGCCTGCAATCCGTATTCTTCATAGATCGCGTCGGTGATCCGGCCGTCTTCGGCGGGCCTCCAGACCACGGTGTCATAGGCGAGTTCGACGCCCTCGGGCTGGGCGCCGGCGCGGGCGGGTGAGGACGCGGCGACGCGGGCGACATAGCCGCGAACGGTCCGCGGAGCCTGCTCAGGCGAAGCCACGGCCAGGGCTGGATCGATAGGCAGCCGCGCGGGGACGTGTGCGCCGATCCAGGCGATGAGCGTCGCAACGTCGGGCGCGACGCCAGGCGAAGCCGGAAACGCCGCCACATCATCGGCTGGCGCCTTGTCGATGACGGTCAGGCGGGTGTCCATGGTCGTGCCGTGCTTGGCGTAGACCGCGCCGTCGATCGCGGCCGTGAACACGACGCGGCCCTGTTCCTGCAGGCGCGTGAATGCGGTCCGCCAAGCCGGCGCATCGGGTGCGAAGCTCGCTCCGGTGATCGTCACCAAGCGCCCGCCGTCGGCCAAGCGCGCGAACGCCGAGGCGAGATGGCGATAGGCGGCGTCGGCCATCCGGCCCGTGACGTTCGCCATCACGGAAAACGGCGGGTTCATCAGGATGACGCTGGGCACGATGCGCGCGTCGAGATGATCGTCGATCTGGGCCGCGTCGAAGCGGGTGACGGGAATAGCCGGAAAGAGGTGGGACAGAAGATCGGCCCGGGTATCGGCCAACTCGTTCAGCATGAGCGCGCCGCCGACGATCTCGGCCAGGACAGCGAGAAGGCCAGTGCCGGCGGATGGCTCCATCACGCGATCGGCTGGCGTGACGGCGGCGGCGATCAGCGCGGCCACGCCGAGCGGCACCGGCGTCGAGAACTGCTGGAAGGACTGGCTTTCCTCCGATCGCCGTGTGTGGGTGGGAAGAAGGTTGGCGACCTTCGCCAGCATCGGCAGGGCGGCGGCCGGAGACCCGGCTTTGCGGAAAAGCGCGTCTCCGTATTTGCGGAGGAAGAGGACCGTCGCGACTTCGCAAGCCTCGTAGGCCGTCTTCCAGTCCCAGGCGCCGGAGGTGTCGGAGGCGCCAAACGCCGCTTCCATGGCGGCGCGCAGGATCGGCGCATCGATGCGCTGACCGTGTTCGAGATGGGGAAGCAGTAGCCGCGCAGCCTGGAAAATAGCGGCAGAAGGATCGGGGACATGGGGAAGCGGCGCGGCCAGCGGAGCTGCCGCGGATGCAGGGATCATCGTCATGGGAAGAACCTCGGAGAGCGGATCGGGACGAACCGGCGGCGCTCTCTCTCGACCGAACCGGCTCGAACCCGTCCC
>JBBSUS010000689.1:0-1878 GCA_038234195.1 Hyphomicrobiales bacterium
CACCTCAACTACAAGAACCCGTATCTCTCGCCCTTCGAGGAATTCCAGCGCTACAAGACCCATCCGGATGTCGCCAAGCTTCTGGAAGGCGGCAAGCGCATCGCCTACGGAGCGCGCGCCATCACCGAGGGCGGCTGGCAGTCGGTGCCGAAGCTGGTCTTCCCGGGCGGCGCGCTGATCGGCTGCTCGGCGGGCTTCGTCAACGTGCCGCGTATCAAGGGCGTCCACAACGCCATGACGTCGGGGATGCTGGCGGCGGAGGCTGCGGCCGAGGCGCTGAAGGCCGGCCGCGCCAACGATCGTTTGTCGGCTTACGAGGACGGCTGGCGGTCTTCGCCGATCGGCAAGGATCTGAAGCCGGTGCGCAACGTCAAGCCGCTCTGGTCGAAATACGGCACGATGCTGGGCATCGCACTGGGCGGCCTCGATATGTGGACCAATTCGCTCTTCGGCTTCTCGTTCTTCGGGACCCGAAGCCATGGCAAGCCCGATTATGCCTGCCTGGAGCCGGCGGCCCGGCACGAAAAGATCGTCTATCCCAAGCCGGATGGGACGCTGACGTTCGACAAGGTCTCGTCGGTGTATCTGTCGAATACCAACCATTCCGAGGATCAGCCGGTGCATCTGCACGTCAAGGACATGGCGCTGCAGAAATCCTCCGAGCACGACGTCTATGCCGGCCCGTCCCAGCGCTATTGTCCGGCGGGCGTCTATGAGTGGGTGGAGGAGGGCGGCCAGGACAAGTTCGTGATCAACGCGCAGAACTGCGTCCACTGCAAGACCTGTGACATCAAGGACCCGAACCAGAACATCGACTGGGTCGTCCCCCAGGGCGGCGAGGGGCCGGTCTATCAGGTGATGTGAGGGGCACTTGTCGCCGCGGATCGGTCAGGCTTGATTGTGCCCATCAGGTACGGCCAAGGATGACGCCGTGTCCGCAGATATGGGCCGGTCATACGGTTGTCTCGGACGCGGTTCTCAGAACTTCCTCGGCCCATTGGTTGAGGCTCTTGCCGGACAGTTCCGCGGCGCGAGCGGCTTTTGCATGGATATCCGGCGAAATGCGGAACATCACCCGGCCCGAATAGGGCTTCTGCGGGTTCTTTCCGACCTTCGCACACGTCGCGACATAGTCGTCCACCGCATCGCGGAAGGCCTCCCTGAGTTCGGCAACGGTGTCGGCGTGAAAGGTGACGCCGTCGTCGATCCCGGCAATCCGGCCGAAGAAAATGCCGTCCTGGTCGTCATAGTCGACCCGGGCCGCGTAGCCATTGTAGGACATTGCGTTCATGGCTGAATTCCCATCCTGACAAGATACTCGCGGACCGCTCGCATCTGATACCGTTTGGCTTCCTTTGCGGGATATGGCCGGTGGAACGTTTCGACGTTTCCGTTTCGACTGAACCGGACGCGAGAGCCCGAACCCTCGATGATGTCGCACCCTACGGCGACCAGCAGCGCTTCGATCGACGACCATTCGAGCGTTCCGGAGACGGGCTCGACAAAAATGAGCGCGAGCGTCCTGCGGCGCTTGTTGTTCATGCGTAGAATGTCGGGACAATAGACGGGAATTGCAAGCAATATATGATAGCGTAAGGCTTTGTCGTAAAAAACGCGGATCGTAGCAGCCGGATCATTCCGCACGCCTTGCGGCGATCACCGTGGGCAAAATCGTTGGCACCTGCGAGCCGATAGCGAATGTGACGAGGATCGGCAAATGGTCGCTGTCGGTCGCGGCCTGTCTTTCGACACTGATGATTTTTATCGCACCGGAATGCATGACGTTATCGATCGGCAAGCCGGCATAGGGCGCGACCCACGGCGTGAACGGATTGAAGAACCAGCTCGGGCCGATGCCGTCGACCACCGTCAGCCCGC
>JBBSUS010000690.1:0-1877 GCA_038234195.1 Hyphomicrobiales bacterium
CCGAGGAGGGTGAGGCGGTTGATCGAGCGCATGAGGATCTCCTGTGTTGTGCGTTTCGATGCCTCCGAAAAGACCGTGACAGGCCGCGCGGTCAGCCTGAATTGCGGAGGGTCCGGCGAAGCTGGAAACCGTCATTCCGGTTGACCGCATAGCGGCCGAAGCGGTCAGGGATTGGCATCTTTTAAGAAACGGACAGCACAGGAGAGACCCGGCAGCCCGCCCCGATCCCAAAGAATTGTCCCGGCCAGCATGTCGTGCTCGAAATCGTCCTGACGTTCCCCTTGAACGATCGCTGCCATCAACTTGGTCAACATATCCACGCAACGGCACCGAACACTGCGATCCCGCCGTCATTACCATCGCCGAGAGGCCGCGGATGGGTGATCGGAATGTCAGAAAAAGGCTACGAGACCCACGCAAGGTCTCGGTGTTTGGCGCCTGGCCTACACGATGTTCGGCGCTGACCTCCGCTCGTCGACGCTATCGTCGCCTCGACCTCTGGCCGTCGACACCCCGCGTTCTGAAGTCGAAAACTCGCCTTGTCGACACTGAATGCTGTGTTTTGCCGGTCGGGCACCGGCGTTTAGGCCGCGGGCGCGTCGATCAGGATCGATGTGCGGATTTCGGAATAATCCACACGAAGCGCCGTCCCTTCGCGATCAATCAGGCCGATCCGTTCTAGCACTGTTACGTCCTCATGCACCCGTTTAACGTCACGGCCAAGATCGCGCGCCAGCGCCCGGATGCTTGACGCCGGATGCTGGTGAAGACGGCGCAGCAGCTCGTAGCGCTTGTCGGTCAGGCTGGCCGCAAGCGACGACCAGGACAGAAAGGTGAGATTGTCCTCCGCGACGATGCCTTCATCTCGCTCGGCGTGGTGCCACGCGTCACTGACCCGGATCGCAGCGTCCTTCAGGCTGCCGCCGGCGAATATCTGCTTCTTCATGTGGACCTCCTTAAAGTTTCGACTTCGGCCACGAAACGATCGAGAAGATCTTCGATGCCAGTGAAGATGAACGATTGCTCCGCGTCGTGTTCAAGCCGGTGGTCGCCCCTGCCGCGCTCATTGTCGTAGCCAAGAACCCGACGTCCATCGACGATGTAGACCAGCCGGTATTTGAACCGATGTCGTGACGGTGGCACCGGTTTGGGTACACGCCAGACGACCATCTCGGCCAGATTGCCATCGGGAAAGACGACACGCTCGCGAATAACCACGTCGGCTTTCATGTTGGCATGATATGCCATCGCATGGCGTTGGCGTCAAATGCCATCGCAACGGGCAAAAAAACTCGCCGGTGCTGATCATCGGTTGACCATAACCGGTTGTGAGCAAAGCACGAAAAGAGAAGACGCCTAAGCACCGACCCTCATGACGGTGATGCCTAGCTTGCGGGACTTGTCGACAAGGTTCTCGGTGATGCCGGTGCCCGGAGTGGCGATTAACCCTTGCGGGATGACCTCCAGCATCTGGCCGTTGCGTTTACCAAGCTCAAGCTTCTAAAGCGCTCAATGTACGGACGCGGAAACCTCGATCTCCTTCGACGTCGACTGCTCTTGGCAGCGTAAAACCACACAACCTGCGTGAGAGCCCAAAAGGTGTTCCTTCCTGAAGTATGGTTTTTCAGCCATTGGAGGACAAGAGAATGCCGCAGAAGAAACACAAGCCTGAAGCTCGACTTTGCCCGATTATGCGGGTTAGCAAAGAGCCTGTGCCATTCGCATAAGGCGCTCGGGCGGAATTTTGTCTCGGTCTGGGGTATTGGTGGACGTGGGAAACACGTCTCCGATCCAGAGTCGAAGACGGACAGCCGCGATTGCGTCGCTGAATGTGGGGCGGGTTTTTGTGTACCATGCCGCCACCTGTGGCGAGGCGC
>JBBSUS010000691.1:0-1877 GCA_038234195.1 Hyphomicrobiales bacterium
CGATGCGTAGTCGGGAAAAATTCCGACGATATCAAGGCCGTCGAGGTCCTTGAAGTCGACACCCTTGAGGTCGCTGAGTTCGCCGCCGAAGACCAGGTGAAGAAGCTGCTTGGGTCTCTGCTCTTCCATGTCGGTCGTCCCTTCATGCTTGGGTTTGGCCGAGCCACCCCGGCTTTTCAGCCTCGGGCGGATCGGCTTGTATCGTCGCTCGCACCCGCGGACCTCGCCCGGGTGCCGTCACATCCGATCGGCGACCGCTGACGCCAGCCGCCCGACACGGGCGGACGCCCCGTCGGAGGCCGCCATCAGCAGGCCATGCCGTCTTGCGGCGCTGGTGTAAAGGAGGCGCCGGCCTTGACCGTCCGTCAAGCGCCCGCCGGCACGTTCCAACAGCAAATCGGCAGCGGCGATGTCCCAGTCGTTGGCGTTGGGGCGAACGAGCGTTCCGTCCAGCCGCCCGTCGGCGACAAGGGCCACACGGTAGGCGAGCGAAGGAATCGATTTCATCGCAACGAAGGGCTCTGCCCCATCGTTCTGCAGCATTTTGCGCATGGACTCTGGCAAGGACAGCTTCAACTCCGCGGCCGCCTCCGGCCGACTGGCCTGGCACGGTTCACCGTTCATGAGGGCGGCGCCGTCGGCCGTCGCGGTGAAGGTCTCATGGAGCGACGGGGCGACGATGACGCCGACCACGGGACGACCTTCCATCACCAGCGCGATCGAGACGCACCAGGTGTCCTCGCCGCGCAGATAGGCCCGCGTGCCGTCGATCGGATCGACGACGAAGAAACTCTCCGAGACGGTCTCGCTCGCCTCGCGCATCTCTTCCGAGACCCAGCCGAAATCCGGCCGGGCCGAAAGAAGCCGGGCCTTCAGGAAATCGTCGACGGCGAAGTCGGCTTCGCTGACCGGCGAATTGCCTTCCTTCCACCAGACCTTCGGATCCTTGCGGAAATAGCCCATCGCGATCGCGCCGGCTTCGGCGGCGGCGTCGCGCAGGAGATCGAGATCGGCGGCAAAACGGCTCACGGTCCTAGCGTCCCGCCACCATCATGGATGCGATGCGCATCGTCGGCGCGACGACGGAGAAGCGCTCGTCGCGGTCGTTGGCGGCGGTGAGCGCCATCAGCATGTCTTTCAGATTGCCGGCGATGGTCAACTCCGACACCGGCGTCGTCAGCACGCCATTCTCGATGAGGTAGCCCGATGCGCCGCGACTGTAATCGCCGGTGACGAGATTGGTGCCATGGCCGATCAGCTCGTCGATATAGAGCCCGTTGCCGGTCTCAGCGATCAGCTCCTGCGGCGACATCGAGCCGGACGAGACCGAGACATTGGTCGATGAGGGCGAAACGCCCGCGCCGCCGCGCGCCGCGCGGCCGTTGGAGCGAAGCTTCAGTTCGCGGGCGGTTGCCGTGTCGAGAATCCAGGTCTTCAGAACGCCGTCCTCGACAAGCGCCATCTTCTCGCCGCGCACACCTTCGCCGTCGAAGGAACGCGAGCCGGGCCGGCGGACGATGAGCGGGTCGTCGGTGATGGAAAAGGATGCGGGGAGAACCTGCTCGCCCATCGCGTTCTTGAGAAAGCTGGTGCCGCGGGCAATCGACGCGCCGTTGATCGCAGCAACGAGGCTGCCGATCAGGCCACGGGTCAGGCGCGGATCGAAGACGATCGGCATCCGGCCGGTTCGTGCGCTGCCCGGATTGACGCGGCGCACGGTGCGCTCGCCTGCCCGGCGCCCGATCACGTCCGGCGCTTCGAGATCGCCATAGTGGATGCGCGAATCGAAATCGTAGTCGCGCTGCATCTTCACGCCCTCGCCGGCGATGACGCTGACCGAGCGGGAGAAGTTGGAGCGCTGGCGCGAACCGGAAAAG
>JBBSUS010000692.1:0-1870 GCA_038234195.1 Hyphomicrobiales bacterium
AACCTGAATCTTGACGACTTCCAGGTTTTCACACCGACCGACACGATCGGTCAGCACATCCACCTCGTCAAGTTCGACGTGACCTCCTCCGACGGGTCCGGCAATGGCTGGAATTACGAGGACGGCACCTTCTCGCCGGACGAAATTCGCGAGCGGATCTTGGCGAACAACGCCTTCAAGGGCTTTGCGGAATTGAAGCCGCTGACTCATCGCCTGTTTCTCGACGGCGGCGCCCTTGCAGGCGATGCTCGAGGGCTTTGCCCGGCGATCCTGCCGGTCGAACCCCGCGAGGCCGAAGCGGCGCTCGCGGCACATCCGTGGTGCGGTGCGCAGTCGACGATCCAGCGCTGGTGGGCCGATCCGCTCCTTAATCAGGACGGCGATGACCGCACGATACGGACGGTGTTCACCCACGATCATTTTGGACCAAGTTCCCACCAACAGCATGGGCTTTACGCTGCCCTGGTGATCGAGCCGAACGGCGCGAGCTGGAAAACGCTGGCGGGCAAGACGTTCGGCGGCGAGGAGGCCGGCGCTCGTGTGGTCGGTCGAGACGACGGAGGGCCGACCTCCTATGCCGCCAATATCGTCGTGCCGGGACCGACGGCGCAAAGCCACCGGGAATATAACATCGCCGTGGCTGACTTCTCGCTGCTCTACACCGCGCCGCCGGAGAACAAGCCGATCAATCCACCGGGACGGCTCGATCACGATCTGCCGCAGATGGTCTTTAACTCGGAACTGCCACGTCCAGAAGGCATCTCCGTCTCAGATCCCGGCGGCCAATTGATGAACTACCGGAACGAGCCCGTGCCGGGCCGCGTCGGCAAGGCCGATGCGGACGGCCGCTGGTCGCTTCGATCCTTCGATCCGCTAACCGGCAACGCGATGTGCCGGGCGGCCATCAGGGCGGAAGGCGAGACGCGACTGACGGAATGCCAGCGATCCGATCTGTCGAGCGAGACGCGTGCAGTTTGCGAAAGGCGCGTTCTTGCACAGCTTTGCGATCCCAGCGACCTGTCTAATGTGTTTTCGAGCCGGACCCATGTCTCCGAGGAGGCGCGGATCAGGCAGGACATCGCCAAGGACGGCCTCGCCTACGACACGCGCCGCATCTTCCTCGACAACTATCTGAAGCGGGACTGCGCCGACACTGCCGATCACAACTGCACCGAGCCTGCAGGCGTGCGGCACGACGGCGACCCGGGCACGCCGATCCTGTCCGCAAGGGAAGGCGACGACGTCCTGGTCCGCCTGATCCAGGGCGCGCAGGAAGAAAACCACATTTTCTTCATGAACGGCGCCAAGTGGCTGTCCGTACCAGGTTCGCCCAACAGCGGCTATCGCGCCGCGCAGCATATCGGCATCTCCGAGCATTTCGAGTTCAATATCAACATTGAGAATCCGTCTCCGCAGAAAACGGTCGATCAGCTCTACGGGACCACGTCAACGGACAATCTTTGGGATGGGCAATGGGGGCTAATGCGTGTTCTCGGCGCCGGCATACCGGTCTCTGGGCTCGCCGATCTTTCGACGAATCTCGGCCGCGACGAACTTATCAACGTCTCCCAAACCACCTGCAGGGAAGACGTCCCGCGCAGGCACTTTGAGATTGAGGCCTGGCGGCTTGCCGAGCTGATGCCGAACGGCGCGCTCAGATACCACAAAGAGCGCAAGCTCGAAGATCCCAACGCCATCATCTTCGTCAAGGTTAAGGAAGAGACACAGGCGGTTGCGGGCGCTGACGGTTCTAGGCCCATGCCCGTTTCAATCCTCAATCCACTCGATCCGGAAGCCCTTGATCGTTCCGACGCCGTCGGCGACATCCGATCGGGCAAAAAGGCCCCAGAACCGCTGATCTTGCGGGCGG
>JBBSUS010000693.1:0-1870 GCA_038234195.1 Hyphomicrobiales bacterium
CGAACCAGCTCTGACCGGATGACGCAGACGCAGGACAGGTCAGCGGCACCCGTTTAAGCGTGAACGCGCGCCGCACTCAGGTTTCCGGCTGGGACCCCGCTCCATCGGTAGATCGCCAGCGCGATCGCCTTGGTGCAGTCGACGAGGTCGCGAACAGACACCTGCTCGTTCGGCTGGTGCGACTGGGCCGGATCACCCGGACCAAAGTTCACCGTGGGCGTCTGGCCGAGCCCTGTCGGCAGGCCGATGTCACTATGGGCACCGAAGCCGCTTAGCACCGGGTTGAGGCTCGCCGCCACGGCTGCGGACTGGAATGCTGCGACGAAGGGATGATCGGCCGGCACCTCGGCGCAGTCCGCATCGAGGATCCACTCGATGCGCGCCGGCTTCTTGCGGAGATAAGGATCGGCCTGACAGATGGCTGCGACGTGGGCCTCAAACTCGCGCTTGACGTGCCCGCCGAGACCGAACTCGTCCTTTTCATGCGGCAGATACTGGATGTCGACGATGATCTCGCCGAGACCGGCCGTGGACGAGGGATGTTCGCCGGCCTGGATCTGGGTGACGATCACCTGGTTCGGCAGATCCATCAGCGGATGGTTCTTGATCGGGGCGCTGGCCCAGCGTCGGTTTAGGATGTCGATGCCATCGAGCATCTGCCTGACGAGTTGAACCGCATCGACCGGCCCGCTGCTGTCCCAGCTGTTCGGTGTCAATTCGGCATGGCCGCCAATGCCGTCGAGGATGATCCGGCCCCACAGAATGCCGTGGCACAGAGGGGCGATCCGATTTGCCGTCGGTTCGGTCATGATGCCGGCATCCGCCGTGAACCCGCGATCGACCATGGCGAGCGAGCCCATGCCGCCGATTTCCTCGTCGACGACGGTGGTGAACACGACGTCGCCGGCCAGATCGACTTCAATTTCCTTCAAAATCTCGATGGCCATCAGCATCGAAGCGACGCCCCCCTTCATGTCGACAGTGCCGCGGCCACGCACGAAGCCGTCTTCCACGACGGACTGGAAGGGATCGCTGGTCCAATGGTCGCGCGAACCCGGCGGGACGACGTCGATATGGCCGGTGAGCATGATCGAACGGCCGCCGCCTGAGCCTTTCAGCGTGCCGCCAAGATTGGGACGGCCGTCGAATGTGCGACCCTTGTGGGCGCCGGGACGACCCTCGTATTTGGACAGAAGCGCCGGTCCATCGGGATCCCAGAGATCGGTCTGAAAGCCGATCGCCTCCAGCCGCTGCTGGAGGTACAGCTGGCAATCGCGCTCGCCGGGACCGGCATCTCGCGGATCGTTCTTGACGATCGAGGGAAAGGCGACGAGGTCGCACAAGGTTTGGACGATGCGCTCTGACGCATTCTCTACGCTGTGGACAATATTCTGTTCGATCGAATTCATGCGGGCCTCCGGATCATGCGGATGTTGTCGATGAGAAGGACGAGCACCAAGAGCGCGCCGACGATGCCGACCTGCCAGATGCTGTTGACGTTGAGCTGCAACAGACCGGTCTGCAGCGTGACAAGAAGAAGAACCGCGGCCAGAACGCCGACGACACCTCCGCGGCCGCCGAAGATCGCGATGCCGCCTAGCATGACCGCCGTCAGCGAGGTCAGTTCGAGGTTCTGCCCGATGTTCGGCCGAGCGCTGCCGAGCCAGGCAAGACTGACGAGGGCGGCAAGACCGGCCATCAGGCCGCTGAAACCGTAGGCAATGAGGCGAGCACGATCGACAGGAATGCCGACCAGCCGTGCCGAGCTGTCGTTGAAACCGAAAGCATAGATCCAGCGACCCCAGGCGGTAAAGCGCAGCAGCAGCGCGGAGGCGATGAAAAGAGGCAAAGCCATCGTCAGGAATGGAAG
>JBBSUS010000694.1:0-1868 GCA_038234195.1 Hyphomicrobiales bacterium
CGAAGGGCTTGGAGAACAGCTTGAGCACGACAGCACCGAGGCCCGGCTGGAGCCGGCTGAACATCACTCTGCATTGGGTGATCGTCATCCTGATCTTCGCCCAATGGCTGGAGGGCGACTACATGCGCGGTCTCTGGGACGGGACACTCGACAACAAGCCGATCTCGTCGACGACGAGCTTATTCGGCTATACGCATATCGTTTTCGGGACATGCATTCTCGCGGCGGCGCTTGTCCGACTGCTGGACCGCTTCGTGAACGGGCGTCCGCAGCATTCGTTCAAAGACCCGAACTGGGCAACGTGGCTGGCGAAGATCACCCACCTGCTACTCTATGCCATCATCATCGTCATGCCGATCCTCGGGCTCGCCGCTTGGTTCACCGGCAATGACGACATCGCCGGCTACCATACCTTCCTGTGGAATCCGCTGCTTGTCGTCGCCGGACTTCACGTCGTCGGCGCGTTGGCCCAGCATTTTGTCTTCAAGTCGAACGCTCTTGCCCGCATGGTGCCGAAACTAAAGGCGCCGACCTGAACGTCCTCCGTCGTTTCGATGCGATTTCGAGCCTCGATCAGCTATCGTAAATTCGGGCCGGTTCTTCATGTTTCATTCGTTGCGCCATGCATTCGCGAAGGGCGCGGACGACAGTGCGTCCGAACGTGGGTTGCATCGTTCGGCCAGCCTCGCCGTGCCGCTCGTCGTTCTTGCCGCATTCATTCTCATATCGGCCGGATTACGGCCGGTGCTGCCGCCGGATGAAACCAGATACCTGACGGTCGCCTGGGAAATGCTGGTGAACCGGGACTTCGTCGTTCCGACGGTCAATTTCGCGCCCTATCACCACAAGCCTCCGCTGCTCTTTTGGTTGATCGATATCGGATGGGCGTTGTTCGGCGTTTCGCGGCTTTCGGCGCTCTCGGTCGTGTTCGCGATCTCCGCGCTGTCGATCGTTCTTGCCCGCCGGCTGGCGCGTGAATTGGTTCCGGAGGACCACCGCACAATCGAACGTGTCGGGTGGGCGATGCTCGGCAACGCCGTCTTCGTCATCTACTCCGGTCTCATACTTTTCGACTTGCTCCTCACATGCTGCGTCATCGGGGCGCTGATCGCGCTGCTGTCCTATGCTCGACAGGGCGAGGGCACTCGAGCCAGGCCATGTGTCATCATTGCCGGGTTCTGCATCGGGCTTGGCATCCTCGCCAAGGGTCCGGTTGTGCTGATCTTCCTGTTCTGGCCGGTCGCGACCTATCCGCTTTGGCGAAGCGAGATTCATATGGCGTCCGCTGGCCGGATGTGGCGCGGTTTCGGCTTGTCGATCCTTGTTGCGCTGCTCCCGGTTGCGGCGTGGATCGTGCCGGCGCTGATCGAAACCCATGGGGAATTCGCCCGATCGCTGATTTGGAGCCAGACCGCCGGACGCATCTCGGGCAATCTGGCGAACAGCCATGACCGTCCCTTCTGGTTCTATCTGCCGCTCCTGCCGATCTTCGCGATGCCCTGGATCTTCTCGCCCTATCTATGGGCCGCGCACAGGGGCTTATTCGCGCAACCGCTGCAGGCCATTCGGCGAGCCTGGCAGGATATCTGGGTGTTTCGCTTCATGGTCTTGTGGACGCTGCCGGTGGTCGCGACCTTCAGTCTGATCGGGGGCAAGCAGCCGCATTATCTGGTGCCACTCGTGCCGGCCGCGGCCATCGCGGCGGCGGCCCTTATGCGGACGCTTCGCCTGACGCTCATCCGGATCGGTGCCGTCATCGTTCTTGGGCTTGCGGTGATAGGGCAGGGCGCCGCCGCGCTGACGGTCTTCAAGATTCCATGGGCGGGTGGATAGCAATCGGCTCTCTGACAGAGTGAGGTTGCTCAACC
>JBBSUS010000695.1:0-1863 GCA_038234195.1 Hyphomicrobiales bacterium
GATGAGCAGGCGCCCTGCAACGCGGGCGGACAGGTTGGTGATCTGAAGCATCGCAGGCTTTTGCCACGGGATGCTGCGGCGCGAAAGGGGGCGCCCCGCGAATCGTCGTGATCGTGAAGGGTGCTGCTTGCAATTGCGTTCGGGCGAGGATGGAGAGCGGACATCCGAGACCCTGGTGAATCGTGCTTGACTTGAGAACAAAACTAGAACTAAATGAATGGAACAAAAAAGGAACATGCCATGCTCACGATCGCCAAAGACCTGCTCTCGCTGGTCGTTGTTTCGGGTTTCGTCATCACCCTCAGCCTGCTCGCGCACGCTGTTTGAGCGCGAGCGCCGGGCGGAAGGGTTTGCGGCGGCTGGCGCTTTCCTGGGGACTTCTGGAGCATGTCTCCGTCAAGGCCTTCCGCCTCGGATAAGGGAGGCATAGGTTGCCGGTCTGAGCCTCTTTACGAACTGCGAGCACCGTCTGAGCGCCGAGCCGTCGCCGGGTCTCGGCGCAGGCGCATTCGACGAGAGTGCACGTAGACCGACGGAAGGGTCTGACCCCATGACCGACAGCGCAGCCGCCGCTTCGAGCCCGAAATTCATCCATCTGCGGGTCCACAGTGCCTTCTCGCTGCTGGAAGGCGCACTCAAGCTCGACCAGATCATAAAGTTCGCCGTCAAGGACGAGGCGCCGGCGATCGGTATTTGTGACACCAACAATCTCTTCGGCGCGCTGGAGTTTTCGGAAAAGGCGGCGAAGGCCGGTATCCAGCCGATCATCGGCTGCCAGATCGACGTCGACTTCGGCGACGTGGTCGAAGAAAGCCGCCGTGGCCGGCCCGAACGCGGTCTGGCCTCGATCGCGCCGATGGTGCTGATCGCCTCCAGCGAGACCGGCTATGCCAATCTCGTCGAAGTCGTTTCAAAGGCCTATCTCGGCCATCCCGACAATCTGCGTCCCCATGCGCTGATCGATTGGCTGAGCCAGCATGCCGAGGGCGTCATCGCATTGACCGGTGGAGCCGGCGGCCCGGTCGGCCAGGCGATCCTCGGCGAACGTCCCGAGATTGCCGAAGCGCGGCTGGCGCGTCTTGCCGAAATCTTTGGCGACCGTCTTTACGTCGAACTGCAGCGCCAGGACAATCGCAGTCGCGCCGTCGAGGCGGCGACCGTCGAACTTGCCTACGCGCGGGACCTGCCTCTGGTGGCCACCAACGAGCCGTTTTTCCTGTCGCCGGACGATTTCGAGGCCCATGACGCGCTGCTTGCAGTGGCGGCCAACCGCCTGGTCAGCCAGGAGGACCGCCGTCGCCTGTCGCGTGAGCACAGCCTCAAGTCCCAGCGCGAGATGGCGATGCTCTTCGCCGATCTTCCGGAGGCGCTCTCCAACACGATCGAGATCGCGCGGCGCTGCGCCTATCGCCCGCGCACTCGCGCGCCGATCTTGCCGCGCTTTGCAGGCGCCGATGCCGAACCGGCGGCGGCCGAGATCGCCGAGGCGGGCGAATTGCGGCGACAGGCGATCGAAGGCCTTGAGATGCGTCTGGCGACGCATGGCCTTGCCTCCGGCGAAACCGAAGCGAGCTATCGCGAGCGTCTGGATTTCGAGCTGTCGATCATCGAGCGGATGAAGTTTCCCGGCTACTTCCTGATCGTTGCCGACTTCATCAAATGGGCCAAGAATCAGGGCATACCGGTCGGACCCGGGCGCGGTTCTGGCGCGGGTTCACTCGTTGCCTATTCATTGACGATCACCGACCTCGATCCGTTGCGCTTCTCGCTGCTGTTCGAGCGCTTCCTCAATCCCGAGCGCGTTTCGATGCCGGATTTCGACATCGATTTCTGCCAGGATCGGCGCGACGAGGTGATTTCCTA
>JBBSUS010000696.1:0-1843 GCA_038234195.1 Hyphomicrobiales bacterium
ACCTTCGTAGATCGGGAAGCGGCCGGTCAAGGCCAGCACCTTCTGCTTGACGGCCTGTTCGACGGAAGCGTTGCCCTCGTCCGAGTTCGCCGCCTTCAGGCCATCGCGCACTTCGACGATCAGGCGGCCGACCTCCTGGAATTCAGCGACTCCGAAGCCGCGCGAGGTCGCGGCTGGCGTGCCAAGACGAATGCCCGAGGTGATGGTCGGCTTTTCAGGATCGTTGGGCACGCCGTTCTTGTTGCAAGTGATGTTCGCACGACCCAGCGCGATCTCCGACGCCTTGCCGGTCAACCCCTTGGGGCGCAGGTCGACGAGCATCAGATGGGTGTCGGTGCCGTCGGAGACGATGTCGACGCCGCCATCGCGCAGAGTTGCGGCGAGCGCCTTGGCGTTCTCGCAGACCGACGAAATGTAGGAGCGGTAGCCGGGTGTCAGCGCCTCGCCGAACGCCACCGCCTTGCCGGCAATGACGTGCATCAACGGTCCGCCCTGCAATCCCGGGAACACCGCCGAATTGATCTTCTTGGCGATGGCCTCGTCATTGGTCAGGACAATGCCGCCGCGTGGCCCACGCAGCGTCTTGTGGGTTGTCGAGGTGGCGACATGGGCATGCGGGAACGGGCTGGGATGAGCGCCCGCTGCGACCAGGCCGGCAAAATGCGCCATGTCGACCCAGAAGACCGCGCCCACCTTGTCGGCGATCGCCCGGAAGCGAGCGAAGTCAATCTTACGCGAATAGGCCGAACCGCCCGCAACGATCACGGCCGGCTTGTGCTCGACCGCCAGTTCCTCGACCTGATCGTAATCGATGAGGCCGGTCTCCAGATCGAGGCCATACTGCACCGCGTTGAACCATTTGCCCGACAGGTTCGGCTTGGCGCCATGGGTCAGATGGCCACCTGCGTCGAGGCTCATGCCGAGCAGAGTGTCTCCGGGCTTCGACAACGCAAGCAGCACCGCCTGGTTGGCCTGACTGCCGGAGTTCGGCTGGACGTTGGCAAACTCGCAGCCGAACAACTGCTTCACGCGGTCGATGGCGAGATTTTCGACGACGTCGACAAATTCGCAGCCGCCGTAGTAGCGACGCCCCGGATAGCCCTCGGCGTATTTGTTGGTGAGCACCGATCCCTGCGCTTCCAGGACAGCCCGGGACACGATGTTTTCCGAAGCGATCAGCTCGATCTCATGCTGCTGGCGCGTCAGTTCATTGCCAATGGCGCCGAATATCTCCGGATCGCGATCAGCGAGCGATCGGGTGAAGAAATCGGAAAACTCCGACGCAGCGTCGGTGCGAGGGGCCTGGCTCATGGGGGCACTCCTTGACGAGGGACTTGATCACATCCGGCAATGGAGATGCCGTCCTGTGTCCTGACCGGGCGATAACAGAACGCAGGAGATAGCACGATGCGTCAGTTCGCCGAAACCGAATAGCGGCGTCGGTCGCACCGCAATTTTATTTAGCGGCTGCGTAAAAGCAAATCCGCCCTCGTCGTTCGACCGCCGATACAAGCCAAGAAATTTCGGTGGCTCAGGAGCCACGAACTGTGACGGCCGCGTCACCAAAAAGGCCGGCCGCATCGCTGCGACCGGCCTTGCGAAATCCTCTGGGGCCTCGTCGAAACCTCAGTATCCGTCGTCACCGCGCACGTAGGGGTTTTGCTCGTTTGCGGCGTACGCGGTGGTGGTCAGGCCGCTGGATGCCAGTTTTTCGGATCCGTCGCGATGATAGATATCGTCGCGGAACTGCACGACGCTCGGGTCGGTCGCCCAAGCCGTAACATAGGTGAAATGCACCGGCACGGGGTTGATAAGGTTTATGTCCTGACGGTCGCGCGCGGCG
>JBBSUS010000697.1:0-1833 GCA_038234195.1 Hyphomicrobiales bacterium
CAAGCCGCGGGAGGCGCTGGGCGAGATCGTGCGCTTCATGCAGTTTCTCGGCGACGATTCCTCGATCACCATCGACGAGGCGGTGGCCGCCTCCGAACAGCGCACCGGCTTTCGCAACAGCGCGCTCGCCTACTACATGAAATCCTTCGGCGTGCTCGACAATCCCGTCGACTTCACCCTCGGCGTCTATTTCCACCACTGCGCTATCGCCATGACCTGCCGGCAGCTCGCCAAAGCCGGCCGCTTCCTCGCCCATCGCGGTCGCAATCCAGAGACGGGCATGTCGGTCATCACCGCCGAGCGGGCCCGCCGGATCAACGCCGTCATGCTCACCTGCGGTCACTATGACGGCTCGGGCGAATTCGCCTACCGCGTCGGTCTGCCGGGGAAGAGCGGCGTCGGCGGCGGCATCCTGGCAATCGCACCCGGCAAGGCCTCCATCGCGGTCTGGTCGCCGGGCCTCGATGCCTCCGGCAACTCCCATCTCGGCCGCATCGCGCTGGAAACGATGACCCGGCGCCTCGGATGGTCGATCTTTGGTGCTTGAAAGCCGCCTCTACCAGAAGCTGGCAATTTAAGGGTGCGGGACCAGCGGAATGTCAGGGAATCGAGCCGACACGAGATCGAGGCTGCGCGAACACGAGCGTCATCTTTCGTCGGCTTCACCGACGCCAGCCTCGGGGCCCCTGGGCTTGCCGGTCAACCCTCGACCATGCCGGCCGGTCACCGGATCGCGGTAGATCAGGAAATACCAGATCAACGCGAGACCGATCAGGATCGCAAAGAGTTCGCCGATCGCCATCCAGGCCATAGGCCGACCCCATAGTGCCTCCGGGCGAGCGTCCCGGTGACCGACGTTTCCAAACGACGGCGCGGCGAACGTGCCCTACTCATCGGAAGAAGACCCTGCCTTCGCGTCGTCACAGGTTCTGGACCGCCGGCGCCTCGCGGCATCACGATACACCAGAACATACCACATGAGGCCCAGTCCACTGATCTCCAGCAGTGCGATCCAGATCATCGTGCCCCATCCCGCAAGCCGTTTCACGAAGCGGTTCGAACGCTATTCGAATCGATCCGCCGCGCCTAGACTGGGCGCCGGGTCTCCGACCTCACCGTCCAACGTCCGATCACTCAATCCTCTCCGCCGACGAAGCGACCCGAAGATTCATGCGCGCCGCGATCTATTTCACCCCGCCGGCCGGCCATGCCCTCACCCGGGCTGCCAACCACTGGCTCGGCCGCAGCGCGTTCGACAGCGAGCCGACGCGCGCTGCCGACCCGGCGCTCGACGAGCGGGTTGCCTCGCCAGCCCGCTACGGCTTTCACGCAACGATGAAGGCGCCGTTTCACCTGGCTGAGGACACCGACCTCCTTGACCTCGACGCCAAGCTTGCCGGTTTTTGTGCGGCGCAGGCGCCGATAACGATCGACCGCCTGATCCTGTCCCGCATCGGCTGCTTCTTCGCCCTAGTTCCCGAGTCGACGCCGCCGGCCCTGAGCGAACTCGAGGCTGCAATCGTGCGCAGCTTCGAGCCGTTCCGCGCGCCCATGACGGCGGCCGACCTCGCCCGCCGCAAGCCCGAACGCCTGTCCGAGCGCCAGCGCGGTCACCTTCGGACCTGGGGATACCCCCATGTCTTCGGGGACTTTCGCTTTCACATGACACTCACCGGCGCGATCATTGATGCCGAGGCCGAGCGGACGGAGGCGCTGCTGCGCGAACGCTTCGAGGCCTTCGACGGCGAGACGCTCACGGTCGACACGCTGGCGCTGTTTGTCGAGCCGGAAGCGGGCGCACCGTTCAAGGTCCATTCGCTGCATTCTTTTGCA
>JBBSUS010000698.1:0-1833 GCA_038234195.1 Hyphomicrobiales bacterium
CGGCCAGCACCGCTTCGACCTTGCCGGCGTCGGGACCGGAGCCGCCGAACTCCTCGCCATGGATGCCGTCAGTGATCAGCAAGGCGTCGACACCGAAGCCGTTGGCTCCCTTGATGTCGGTGAGGAGACCGTCGCCGATCGCCAGGATCCTCGACTTGTCCTCGAACGACACGGCGCTGGACGCGACCTCGTAGATCGGCCGGTGCGGCTTGCCGGCGAGGCGCACCGTACCGCCCAGCGCCTCGTAGTCGCGGGCGAGCGCGCCGGCGCAGAAGATCAGGCGGTCGCCGCGGTGGACGACGATGTCCGGGTTGGCGCAGATCATGGGCAAATCGCGCGCCCTGAGGCGCTTCAGCAGCGGCGCGTAGTCGTCGGGCGTCTCATGCTCGTCGTCGAGAAGGCCGGTCACGACGATGGCGCTGGCATCTTCCTCGCCGACGCGCGCGTTGCCGAGTCCCTCGAAAAGGTCGACGTCGCGAGGTGGTCCGAGATGGAAGATGGGGCCGCCGGTTCTTTCGATCAGGACCCGCGTGGCATCGCCCGAGGTGACGACGGCGTCATAGGCGGCACGGGAAAACCCGCGCGTGTCCAACTGCGCGACGACGCCCGCTGCGGGGCGCGGCGAGTTGGTCAGCAGCACGACCCTTGCACCGGAACGTCGTGCGGCGGCGAGCGCCGCCTCCGCCTTCGGATGCTTGCGTTCGCCGTCGTGGACAACGCCCCACACGTCGCAGAAGATCACGTCGTAACGGCCGTGCAGCGCCACGAGACCTTCGATGGCCACCGGTTTTGCCGCACCATCCGATGTGGCGGCAGCCTGCGAACCGATCGGCGAAATGTCGACGGATGAGGATGTCATTGCGGCGTCCATTCAGGGTGTTTTCTGGTACGGCCCAACGCATGCCAGCGTGAGTTTGCGGGGCCCTCGATCGATCGAGGGCTTCGGCCACAGGCGATAGAGACGCGCGAATGGCCGGTCAAGCGACGTCCCTCGAGCTCGGCGACGGCGAGGCGGGAACCGGGGTTTCCGGCGAGCGCCGGCGAGCGCGTGCCCGCGTCGGGCTATGGCCGTGCGGCGATGCACCATCGGCAGGAGAGATCGATCACTACGGAGGGTCTTTTGACGCGCCCGCCGATCCGGAGTGCAGCGTCCGGCAATGACCCGAAAATAAGCAGTTTGCGCTAAGTGCTTGATCGTCCATCAGGGCTTCGAAAAACCCCCTGCCGATCCGTTGCGACACCTTGACACCACCGGCAGGGCTCGTCTATCTCCGCCTCGTTAGCACTCGCCTTGGGTGAGTGCCAGTGTTTCGCGCCGGATACCGAAACGGTTCCGGGCAAATTCGTTAGACGAAAGGTTCGACGAACATGGCAGCTGTCAATTTCCGTCCCCTGCACGACCGCGTCGTGGTCCGCCGGGTGGAATCCGAAGCCAAGACCGCTGGCGGGATCATCATTCCCGACACGGCAAAGGAAAAGCCGCAGGAAGGCGAGATCGTCGCCGTCGGCTCCGGCAACCGCGACGAAAGCGGCAAGATTATTGCGCTCGACGTCAAGGCCGGCGACCGCGTGCTGTTCGGCAAGTGGTCGGGCACCGAGGTCAAGCTCAACGGCGAAGACCTTCTGATCATGAAGGAAAGCGACATCATGGGCGTCGTCGGCTGAGGCTTCTCCTCGCCTGAAACGACCCCACGACACGACATTTCGTAAACCGATATCTCGAAACCAGACAGATAGGGCGCGTCCGTCATTGGCGCGCCGGAAGGATCAACGAACATGGCAGCCAAAGAAGTCAAATTCGGCCGTGATGCCCGCGAGCGGATGCTGCGCGGC
>JBBSUS010000699.1:0-1814 GCA_038234195.1 Hyphomicrobiales bacterium
AACCCTTATCACTCTCGCCTTGCCCGCTCGCGCTGATGGCCGCTGACAGGTCCTGGGTGCGGTAGAGTCCCGCAATCCGACCCGAAGAATTGCGGGCGGGAATGATCACCGGCATGGCGTTCTGCTCTCCAGCACCGTCCATTACACGTCTCCGCTTCCCGCCAGCACCGCCAAAAAGCGCGTCATAAGTCTGACGGAGAGATATCGCAACCGGCGGATGACACGATCGGTTCGGTCCCTATCGCCGGAAGAGCGGTCGCCGAGCCTCCGCGCTTATTTTCGGCACTTGCCCGACGGCGCCGGCGATGATCTCTTGATCACATGGGACGCGGACTCGACAGCTTCGACGCCTTCGACTGGCCGAGCCTTCTGGCCGGGCAGGACATTCTTGTCGTCGACCGAGAGCGCCGCCGCGGTCTCAAGACCGCCAATGCGCTGGAAAATGCCGGTGCCCGTGCGACGCTTTGCGAGACGCTGGAAAGTACGAGCGACCGGCTTCTTCGTGCGCGATATCGCTTGATGGTGATGGGGCTCGCGGTGAATCCCGAACCGGGGGACGCTGCCCTGTTCGATCTGATCGACCAGATGGCGACGCCCGTGCTCATCATGGTCGACAAGCTTCGGCAGGAGCCGATCAAGCAACGGCTGGCTGGACGACAGCAAGGTTTACGCCTGGTCGAACACGGCATCGGCGAGCGCGATCTGGTCTTTGCGATCACTGGATCGCTCGACGAATGAAGCGGGGCGGGCCCGCCTTGTCGGATTTCAACCGATCAGATTGACGATGGATGTTTCGATCTGCTCGGTTGTGTAGGGCTTCTGCAGGATCGTGCAGCCGTGCCATTCCTCTTCGACACCTGAGCGACCATAGCCGGTGGCAAAAACGATCGGCACACCCGCGTCCCGAAATCGCTTGGCGATCGGGTAAATCTTCTCGCCGCCGATATTCACGTCGAGGATCGCCACGTCGACCTCGACGCCGGCATCCAATATCTCATGCGCCCGCTTTAGACGCATGGCGATCGCAACGACGTCGCAACCGAGGTCGAACAACATGTCCTCGAGCTGCATCGCCACCAGGCTTTCGTCTTCCACGACGAAGACCTTGACGTTCTTCAGGACGGAAGATCCCCCATTCTGGTCTATCATGCGGCGGTGCTCTGCAACGCCTGCACTTCGGAGAGGGGGATTTCGAAATGGCAGACGAGACCCGTGGGCTGCAGGTCGAGCGAGAGGATGCCCGCCAGTTCGCCCTCAATGATCCGGCGCAGCATGCGCGTTCCGAATCCCTGGGTCAGTTCGCCGTCCTGGACCGCCGTCGTCGTCTCGATCCATTCAAGACTCAAGCGCCGCGCGCCGGCGCGTGGGATGACGGACCAGGCGATGGAAAGACGGCCGGCATCGGAAGCGAGCGGCCCGTAATTCTGCGCGTTGGACGAAAGCTCGTGGAACACCATGGCGAGAGCGATCGCCGACTTGGCGGTGAGATGCACCTCCTGCCCGCGAAACGAGACCCGATCCCGGTCGAAGTCAGACAGTTCGTGTTCTAGAAGCACCGACAGGCCCGCCGCCTCCCAGCCGCGCGCCGACAGGATGTTGTGGGCCTGGCTCAGTGCCATGATCCGCGCCTCGAAGGCGTAGCGCGCATCTTCGGCGTTCTGCAGATTGCGGAAGCTCTGGCGCGCCATCGACTGGACCGTCGACAGGGTGTTCTTCACCCGGTGGTTCAGTTCGTCGATCAGGTGCCGCTGGCGCTGTACCGCGCGCACGAACTCGGTGCGATCCGCACTTTGCAGAAACACCCCGGTCACTTG
>JBBSUS010000700.1:0-1813 GCA_038234195.1 Hyphomicrobiales bacterium
GACGGGCATGAGCCTCGGCGAGTTCCGCCGCATCGTCAACACGGTCCAAAAGGCCGAACTCGAAGCGCGCATCGCCAAGAAGGAAATGGTCGAGGCCAATCTGCGTCTCGTTATCTCGATCGCCAAGAAATACACCAATCGCGGCCTTCAGTTCCTCGATCTGATCCAAGAAGGCAATATCGGCCTGATGAAGGCGGTCGACAAGTTCGAGTATCGCCGCGGCTACAAGTTCTCGACCTATGCGACCTGGTGGATCCGTCAGGCGATCACGCGGTCAATCGCCGACCAGGCGCGGACCATCCGCATCCCGGTCCACATGATCGAGACGATCAACAAGATCGTCCGCACCAGCCGTCAGATGTTGCACGAAATCGGCCGCGAGCCGACCCCTGAAGAGCTGGCCGAAAAGCTGGCCATGCCGCTGGAGAAGGTCCGCAAGGTCCTGAAGATCGCCAAGGAACCGATCTCGCTCGAGACGCCGATCGGCGACGAGGAAGACTCGCACCTGGGCGACTTCATCGAGGACAAGAACGCGATCCTGCCCATCGATGCGGCGATCCAGTCGAACCTGCGCGAGACCACGACCCGCGTGCTGGCGTCCCTGACGCCGCGCGAGGAACGCGTCCTGCGCATGCGCTTCGGCATCGGTATGAACACCGACCACACGCTGGAAGAGGTTGGACAGCAGTTCTCGGTCACCCGCGAGCGCATCCGCCAGATCGAGGCCAAGGCGCTGAGGAAGCTCAAGCACCCCTCGCGGTCGCGGAAGCTGCGGAGCTTCCTGGACAGCTGATTTCAGGCAACAGGCAACAGGCATCAGAGCCGCTTCCGCGAACGGAGGCGGCTCTGTTTCTAGCCGGCGTCATTCCGGGCGGAGAAGAGCGCAGCCAGACGTCGGCCCGGAACGAGGCGCCGCCGACTCAGAGCGAAGGCGATGGGTCGGCAGGCGGGGTGTGCGACAGGTTCGCGCTCTCGCGCGCCGCCTCGTTCCGGGTCTCCGCTGCGCTGCGCCCGGAATGACGAAAGTGAAGAGTGCGGTCCTTGCGCACGCATCTCCAAACCGCGGCTTCGTGGAGAATTCGGGGACGCCATTCCTGCAAAAAGTGGGACAGCCGGGACGCCGATACGGCCGATACTGACGTGGCGGTCTGCAAAGACTGCCTTCATGGAACATTACAGACTTCGAAAATATCGCGGCCCCGAGACCTGGGCCAAGGTGCGGGAGGCCTATGTGGCGGGCGAACCGGCGCAGTCCGTCGCGCTGCGCTTCGACGTCGGCCTGGCCAACATCAGGAAGAAGGCCAGCCGCGAAGGCTGGACCCGCAACGCCATGGCGCAACGGTACGACCTGAAGCCTGGGCGCGGCGCGCCCGATGGGCCACGGCCCGCCATCGGGCGATTGCCTGATGTCCTCAATCTGTCGCACGAGCCCGACGAGCGCCCGGTGAAGGTCTCCGAGGCGGTCGAACGCGCCGGGGCACGTGCGGCCTGGCTGCTGTCCGAGGGCCGCGCGACCGAAGCCGAGGCGCTGATCAGCGCCCTTCACTTGGACATCGCGATGGTCTCGAGCGTCGAGCCGTCCGCGCGGAACGCAGTCCACGTCATCGCGGTAGCCGAGGCAGCGAGCGTCGCGAAGCCGTGCACGCTCTCGCGCTTCTGAATGTACGACTGCGTCGCGTTGAAGCCGTAGAGATCGGCGCCGCCGCCCCCGAAGACGAGGTAGTGAGTGCCCAGCGCGGTCGAGCGGCGTCCACGCGCCGCGCAGGTCGCCGAGGCCTCCCGACGTCGCCTCCCGACGCCAGCCAGGGGGACA
>JBBSUS010000701.1:0-1812 GCA_038234195.1 Hyphomicrobiales bacterium
GAGATTCGCTTCACCGCCGGCGGGCCCTACCCCCTGCCTTTCACCGACCTAGCTTCTCCAACGGAAACAGGGAAACGGCAATGGAAAAACCGCAGCTGACGATCGATCCGTCCGCCTTCGACCCGGAGGCGGCCGACAAGGACCTGACCGCACTCAATGCGCGCATCATCGAAGCCCAGAAGGCACAACCTTCCATGTGGTCGATGCCCGTCGATACGATGCGCCGGCTGCGCAAGGAAGGCAAAGGCACGTTTCCTGCCGCCCCCAAGGATCGGGCGGCCCAGACGCTTCTGCACACCTCCGGTTCCGGCCGGGACATCGCCATCCGCGTCTTCCGTCCGTCGAACGGCGCGACGCGCGGCACCTATCTCCACATTCATGGCGGCGGCTGGGTATTCGGCGGCTCGGAAGAGGCCGACCCGCGCCATCGCCGCTTTGCCGAAAACACCGGATTGACCGTTGCCTCGATCGAATATCGCCTGGCGCCGGAACATCCCTTTCCGGCGGCGCCCGACGATTGCGCCAGCGTCGCGGTCGCGCTCGCCAACGGTCATCTCGATCTGCCGCGCGGCTATCTGGCGATCGGTGGAGAATCGGCCGGGGCGCATCTGGCCGCCCTGACGCTGATCCGTCTGCGCGACGAGTACGGCATGCAGCCCTACCGCGCAGCCAATCTCGTCGCTGGCGCCTACGACCTTTCGCTGACGCCAAGCGTTCGCGCGCAGGGTTTCGAGAGGTTGATCCTCAACACCGACGACGTGAAGGAGTTCGTCCTGCGCTTCGTGCCGGAAGCCTATTCGCTGAAAGACCCGAAAGTCTCGCCGCTCTATGCCGATCTCAACGGCCTTCCGCCGGCGCTGTTCACGGTCGGAAGCGCCGATCTCCTGCTCGACGATACGCTGTTCATGTCCGCGCGCTGGCAGGCGGCCGGCAACGAGACGCATCTCGGCGTCGCCAATGGCGGCTGCCACGTCTTCCAATCCTTTCCGACAGACGCGAGCCGGCGCTCGCTGACCGACATGGAGAATTTCATCAAGGCGCAGATGGCATCGCCGCTTTAGGCACTGAACGGCCGAGGCAGCCATCTGATGGCGGAGAAGGACATTTCTTGGGACGGCGCGGCAATGCGAGTGATGCCAGTCTGTCTCACGGCGATCGGTCTTCAGCGCAGCGTGGCTTGGCCGCAATTGACCTTTGAACGTCCATCTGGCAACCGAAGATCATGGATCAGACCATCTACAAGATCGTGCCCCGTCCGCTCTGGGACGAGGCCAAGTCCAAGGGGCGCTTCGACGGAGCGCCGATCGATAAGGCCGACGGCTATATCCATTTCTCGAATGGCGAGCAGGTGCGCGACACCGCTTCGCGGCATTTCAACGGCGAGGACGATCTCCTGCTGATCGCCGTCCATGCCGACAAGCTCGGTAGCGCGCTGAAATACGAGCGCTCTCGCGGCGGCGCGCTGTTTCCGCATCTTTATGGCCCTCTCGACATGGGCGCCGTTGCCTGGGTCGAGGATCTTCCGCGCGGCCGCGACGGCCACCACCAGTTCCCGGCCAGCGTCAGATGACCCGCTTCTACCGGCTGGCCAAGCCGGTGCTGTTCCGCCTCGACCCCGAACGTGCCCATCGTCTGTCGGTGCGCGCGCTTAAGCTTGGCGTGGTGCCGACCGGCGACAGCCCGACCGACCCGCGCCTGCGGCGCACGGTCGCCGGCCTTTCCTTTCCCAATCCGCTCGGTCTCGCAGCCGGCTACGACAAGAACGCAGAGACACCCGATGGTGCCTTGCGCCTCGGCTTCGGCTTCGTCGAA
>JBBSUS010000702.1:0-1802 GCA_038234195.1 Hyphomicrobiales bacterium
GACCGGTCGATCGATCGCGCCCGACGCCTGGGCCAGCGCCTGGGAAGCCTGCGCCAAGGCGGCAACCGTCGCCTCGTCGCTCGGCGCCGGCCCTACCTGAGATAGGGCAAAAACCGGTTGCAAGGCGGCCCTCGCCTCTTGGATCAATGCCAGCTTCTCCGGCTGATCTTGCGGCAGGAAGGTTGCAAGGCTCACCGTGTGATCGACCTCGGGCAGCCCATCCAGGCGCGCCGTCATGGCACCGATATCGGCTTCGTCCGGCACCAGAACCTCCAGCGTGTTCGGTGCGGTCTGCGGCTTGCGCGAGAGATCGAGAAAGGTCGCGACACTTTCAACGGTCTGGCTGCGCAGATTCATCGGATTGGAGTCGAAATGGACGGCCAGGAGCGATGGCACCCCGACAAGCGTCGCCAACACCGTCAGCGCGATCATCAGCTTGCGGTGACCGGCGATGAAATGATCGACCCGGGCAAGCGCGTGTGTCTCCAGCGGGCGCGTTTCCTCGGGCAGTCGCATCACCGTCATCAGGGCCGGCAGCACGGTCAGACTGGCAACATAGGCGACGATCATTCCGATGCCGGCAATCAACCCGAGCTCCGAGACACCGCGAAACAGCGTCGGCAGAAACGAAAAGAAGCCGGCGAGCAACGACGCTGCCGCGAGCGTCAGCGACAGGCCGACCGCGCGGGCCGCCGAGAGGATCGCCGGCCGAAGCCCAACCCCCGGGGTCCCCTGCGCAGCGAACCTTTCGGCTCGATAGCGCGTCGAGAGCTGGATGCCGAAATCGACGCCGAGGCCGATAAACAGGACCGCGAAGGCGACCGAAATCAGATTGAGCTCGCCGACGAGCAAGAGACCCAGTGCGAACGTGACGACGAGGCCGACGAACAGGGTGGCAAGCACCGCCATGATCAGCCGTCCGGAGCGCAGTGCCAGGAACAGCAGGACGGCGATGGCGAGCACTGTCAGCGCGCCATTGAGCTCGGCGTTCTGGGCAACTGTCGCGAATTCTTCGTCGGCGAGCGGCACAGGCCCCGTCAGCCGCAACTGGATGCCGTTGTCGGCGGTGGCGCCCGCATCCGCCGCGATCTGGCGCAGGATGCCGATCGACCGAGCGCCCGGCTCCAGAGCGTTGTAGTCGAGCACCGGCTGGGCGAGAACGATCTGCCGCTGATTGTCGCCGCGTGTCGCCGAATCTTCGGTGAGGGCGGCCTGCCAGGACAGCTGCGCCGGATCGCCGTCGAGCGCAGCCTGCAACGTGTCCGCAAGCGAGATGAAAAGCGGCGTCGCGCCCGCAAGCATTTGCAGATTAGCCCCGCTGCCAACGCCGCCAGCATCTGGTGACAAGAGGCCGGCGATCGCCTGGGTCACGCCCCGCAGCGTCGGATCGCGCTTCAGCGCGCCAAGCAGGGGCGCTGCTGCCTCGATTTGCCGTGTCGAGGCGGCGACACGCTCCTTAGGCAGGAGCAAAAGCCCGTTCCGGGCGAAAAACGGCAACGCCTCAGGCTGACGCACGAAGCGGAATAGATCCGGGCGGGCAACGAGGCCCGCGACCAGCTTGCCCGCCGCGTTTTCTGCAGCTTCCGGCGTTGCCGCGTCGATCACGGCGACGATGAGGTCCTGGGTCTGGGGAAAGGCCTGAGCGAATGCGATCTCGTCCTGGCGGTAAGGCACCGTCGACGAGATGAGCTTGTTGGTATCGGTGGTGATCGCGAAATGCGAGATCACGTAGAAGAGTGAGAGGCCAGTCAGGACAAGGCCGATCGCGATGACCAGCCAAGGCTTGCGAACGCAGCGGGCAA
>JBBSUS010000703.1:0-1800 GCA_038234195.1 Hyphomicrobiales bacterium
AAAGCTTTTTGGCGTCAGATTGCCGTTTTCCCAGATGGCGCCAAGCCAACCCGTCGTGTCGAAACGATGGCCGAAGAGGCTGGTCGCGCCCTTCATCGAATCGCCGTCCATGAAGGCGCCGATTGACAGAAACGCATTGTCGAAGCCGAAGCCGGATTGCTGACCGATATAAAGATCGGGCCGTGCCATGAAGATCTGCAGGCCCGAGAGCAGCAGAAAGAACAGGCAGATCGCCCAAAGCCAATGGGTGAGGCGGGTCGACAGTCGCTGGCGGTAGACCCACTCGCCTTCTCGTCGTGATCGGGTTGCCATGATGGTTGTCCTCAACTTATTGCGGCGCACGGACATGTGGGCTCGCGCAATCGTCGTCGGCATGTCAGGTGTTCCGGGCGCCAGGCGTCCGGACGATCCATGCCATGGAAGGTTCCTTAAGGGGCACTGACGTTTTCGTGCGCGGCACAAAAGCAACGAATAGGGCGGGCTGCCGCTTACGTTTACGTCGTAGTGTTTGGATACAATTCATGTCTCAATCCTTTTCCGCTGTTTCCCAGGCGGCCGCACCCCGGATCGCCGGTATCGCCACGGCCGTGCCACCTTATCGGCTGCCGCAGTCCGAGGTCGCCGATCACGCGGCCGACATGTTCGCCGATCGCTTTCGCGACTTCGAACGGATGCGCCCGGTTTTCGAGAACACCGGCATCGAGTCACGATATTCGGTCAGACCGCTCGATTGGTTTCAGGGCGACAAAGATTGGCAGGTCCGCACCGACGCCTATCTCGATGGCGCGACGGATTTGTTCGTCGAAGCGGCGCGTAAGGCTCTGGATGCTGCCGGCATAACCGCCGACGCCGTCGACACCGTCGTGACCATCTCCTCGACCGGCATCGCGACGCCGTCGCTCGAAGCGCGCGCGCATGCGACGCTGGGCTTTCGACCCGACGTGCGCCGGGTTCCCGTGTTCGGTCTCGGCTGCGCGGGCGGGGTCTCGGGCCTTTCGCTTGGCACGCGGCTTGCTAACGCCGATCCGGGGTCGACCGTTCTGGTCGTCGCTGTCGAGATTTGCACCCTTGCGTTTCGCGCCGACGCATTGACCAAAAGCAACATCGTCGCCACCGCGCTTTTCGGGGATGGCGCCGCGGCACTTGTTCTCACAAGCGACGAGAAGGACGGCGTGCGCGTCGTCGCCACGGGCGAGCATCTGTGGCCGCAAACGCTAGGCGTGATGGGCTGGTCGGTCGATCCAGTCGGATTCGGTGCGATCTTTTCGGCCTCGATCCCCGATCTGGTCACGGAGAAGATGCGCCCCGCCGTCGCGCGTTTCCTCGACAGACGCGGGGAGACGGTCGAGGACATCGAGGGCTACGCGTTTCATCCTGGTGGCACCAAGGTGGTCAACGCGCTGGAGCAGACATTCGATCTGCCCCAAGGCGCTCTCAATGTGGAACGTGAGGTGTTGCGCGAGTTCGGCAACATGTCCGCCCCGACGGCCCTGTTCGTACTGGAGCGCAAGTTGTCGGCCGGCATGGGCGGACGCAACCTGATGGCCTCGCTCGGCCCCGGCTTCACCGGCAGCTTCGCGCGGCTCGATGCTTGACAGCGTCATCCTTCCACCGAACGTCCTCGCGACGATACTGATCCTCGGTTACGTCACCGCGCAGCGGCTGATTGAATTGAGGATCGCCAGGCGCAACACCGCGCGGCTCATGCGCGAAGGCGCAGTCGAGATCGCCGCACCGCATTATTCGCTGATCGTTGCCCTGCATGCGGCCTGGCTGGCGCTGAGCTGGTTCACCGCATTC
>JBBSUS010000704.1:0-1798 GCA_038234195.1 Hyphomicrobiales bacterium
ACCCGAACAGGAGTTCGTCGATCTCGGCACGGCGAGCCCCCGCGAGACCATCGCCTTGCGCCGCGGCGTCGTCGGCTATGTCAGCCAGTTCCTGCGGGCGATCCCGCGGGTCAGCGCCCTCGATGTCGTCGCACAGCCCTTGCGCGAGCGCGGCGTTGCGGCGGTCGACGCACGCGAGACGGCGAAAGCGCTGCTGCAGCGTCTCAACCTTCCGCATGCGCTGTTCGATCTGCCGCCGGCGACCTTTTCCGGCGGCGAAAAGCAGCGGGTCAATATCGCCCGCGGCTTCGTCAGCGATCATCCCATCCTGCTGCTCGACGAACCGACCGCCTCGCTCGACGCAGCAAACCGCGATGTCGTCTGCGCGATGATCGAGGAAAAGCGGGCCGCAGGCGTGGCGATTCTCGGCATTTTCCACGACGCCGATGTGCGCGAACGCATCGGCGCCCGCGTCGTCGATGTCGCGGCGTTCTCGGCCAGGTCAAAAGCTGCCTGATGGCGAAGCTTTCGAAGTCGCCGCTGGTCCACCCCAGTGCCCAGATCGAGCAGTGCGAACTCGGCGGTTACACCGAAGTCGCCGAGCGCCGTAGTCTCGTCGAAACGCAGTTTGGCGATTATTCCTACATCATGCAGGACGGACGCATCTGGCGGGCGCGGATCGGCAAATTCGCCAACATTGCCGCCAGCGTCCGCATCAATGCCACCAATCATCCGATCGAGCGCGCCACGCTTCACCACTTCACCTATCGTTCGGCGGACTATTTCGACGACGCTGAGAACGACGAAGCCTTCTTCGACCGGCGCCGCCAGCATGCCGTTACCATCTGCCACGACGTCTGGATCGGACACGGCACGACGATCCTTCCCGGCGTGACGGTGGGCAACGGAGCGGTCATCGGCGCAGGTGCGGTCGTCTCGAAGGACGTCGCCCCCTACACAATCGTCGGCGGGATTCCGGCCAGGCTCATTCGCCGTCGATTTTCGATCGAAATCGGCGCGCGGATGGATCGGCTGGCCTGGTGGGACTGGCCGCACGAGCGGCTCCGCAGCGCTCTTGAGGACTTTCGTACACTTGGCGCGACAGCCTTTCTCGACACCCATTGCGAGTAGCGCGCAAACGGCCTGACACACGACCTCGATCGGGCCGCCGAACTGTCATCCAACCTTTACCGAGTCGTCATCGGACTCACACGCAGCGGCCTTAAGGATTCGTCTCGAAACGGAAATCCAAAGGTTCGAAGCGGGGACGATATTCGATGTCACGGACTTCGACAGCAAAACCCGGCGGAGCCCCAAGGGCACTTGCCGTCGCGGGGATCACCAAGCATTTTGGTCCGAAGAAGGCCCTCGACGACGTGGCGCTGTCGATCGGAGCCGGCGAAATGGTGGCTCTGATCGGCGCCTCCGGTTCCGGCAAGTCGACACTGATCCGCCACATCGCCGGACTTGAGCGTGCCGACAGAAACGATGGCAGGCGCGAAGCCAAAACGGCGACAGACGCCGGCAGCATCGAAATCTTCGGAGAGACGATACAGTCCGGAGGTCGGCTCGGTGACAAGCTGAGGGCCATGCGCTCAGAGATCGGCGTCATCTTCCAGCAGTTCAATCTGGTTGCACGTCTTCCGGTCATCACCAATGTCCTGATCGGCAATCTTGGCCGCATTCCGGGCTGGCGCGGCACGCTCGGCCTCTTCACCGCGGACGAAAAACTGAAAGCCCGCCAGGCGCTGGAGCGGGTCGGAATTCCGGGGATCGCCTGGCAAAGGGCCTCGACATTATCCGGCGGTCAGCAGCAACG
>JBBSUS010000705.1:0-1779 GCA_038234195.1 Hyphomicrobiales bacterium
GGTTGAACTCCGGGACATTGTCGACGAAATGCTTGCCGTACCACTGGTAGACATACATTCCGCGCCGCCCCTCGGCGAACTGCTGATCGATGTCCGCAATGATCTCGTCCTTGCGGGTCCTAAACGTTCCGAGCACCGTTTCGATCTCCGCCTGCCATTCGGGCGGAAAGTCTTCGGGACGCCAGACCCCCGGATTGCGGTAGCTGATGAGGTCCACGAGCAGGTTGAAGGGCGACAGGAGCCAGGTCGGGATGCCGTTGCCCATGAAATAGCGGTTGAACATCAGGCCCGACTTGCCCTTGTTGCGCCAGATGTCGATGAGCCCGGTGACAATCCAGATCGTTGCGATGACGGGCACGAACCAGAACGCCAGAATCAGGACGGGGGTGGCGATGGCGAAGCGTCTGATCGCCTTCTGCTGTTTGCGGGTCATTTGGCTTCATCATCCTCTTGCCGCAGGCGATCCGCTGTTCCGCGAAACCTGCCTTTGCGCATGATATCGGGCGGAAACGCGGCGATCGTGCCCAATTGGTTTGGCGGACGCGGTCGCGGTCAGATGATCGCCTTGCCGAGCGCCAATCCTGCAAAGAGAGCGGCGATGCCAACCAGCACGGAACCCGCGACGTAAAGAAATGCCGTCCCGGTCGCGCCGCGCTCGAACAATACGACGGCGTCGAGAGAAAAGGACGAGAAGGTGGTGAAGCCGCCGAGGAGGCCGGTGGCGACGAACAGGCGGACCTCGTTCGAAACGCCGAAGCGCCGTGCCAGCGCCTCGATGAAAAGCCCCATCAGAAACGATCCAACGATGTTGACGAAGGCCGTGCCCCACGGAAAGTCGGTTCCAAGAATGCGAATTGCAGTCATGTTCGACAGATGCCGAAAGCTGGCGCCGATGGCGCCGCCAGCGGCCACGAGAAGCAGATGATACATGGGCGGCACGTCTCGTTGAGTTCTGTAGGTGACAGGGCGCAGCTCGAGAGCCGGCCGGTTTCGATGGCGAGTTCAGGCCCGGATTAAACGCAAACGGCAGGACGCGCCAGAGGACCGAAGCCCTCGAACACGCCCTGCCGGCTCTGATCGCTTGTTTCGACCGGCACCGAAACCAACGGTGCCGGCGGCTTACTATTCGGCCGCTTGAGCCTCGGCCTCCGCCTGCGGCAGGAACGGCTGCTTGTGCTCGGCCTGCAGGCCGCGGAACGTCGAGTAGCACAACAGCAGCAGCAGAAAGGCGAAGGGAAGGCCCGTGGCAATCGCCGCGCCCTGAAGCGCCGCGAGACCGCCGCCGATCAATAGCACAATCGCCACGATACCCTCGAATGCCGCCCAGAAAATCCGCTGTGGGACCGGCGCGTCGACCTTGCCACCCGCGGTGATCGAGTCGATCACCAGTGAGCCTGAATCCGACGACGTCACGAAGAAGACGATGACTAGCACAATACCGATGAACGACGTGATCGACGACAGCGGCAACTGGCCGAGCATGACGAAGAGCTTCACCGAGAGTTCCGCCTCGGCGATACCCGTGAACCCGCTAATCGTCTCCGTCAGCGCAGTGCCCCCGAAGATCGTCATCCAGATGACCGATACGACGGTCGGAATGATCAGGACGCAGGTGATGAATTCGCGGATTGTTCGGCCGCGCGAGACGCGCGCGATGAACATGCCGACGAAGGGCGACCAACTCATCCACCAGGCCCAGTAGAACGTCGTCCAACCGGTCCGATAGCCATCGTCGCCGCGGCCGAACGGGTTCGACAAGGGGATCAGTTCGCGCAGATA
>JBBSUS010000706.1:0-1772 GCA_038234195.1 Hyphomicrobiales bacterium
CGACCCGACCCCGCGCTCTCGACGCGCTTCTGGCCTTCGACGAGCCGCTGGGCAACCCGAGCGTCAATGCGCGCCATTCCGGCTATCACCGCCTTGCTGCCGGTCAGACGATGCTCATCGCCGACACCGGCGCCCCGCCGCCGGGTGCCGTCGCGGGCCGGGCCCATGCCGGGACGCTGGCCTTCGAGCTCTCCTGCGGCCTCGATCGCCTGGTGGTCAATTGCGGCCGGCCCGGCGAGGAGAACGCCGATTGGCGGCGGCTGTCGCGTTCGACGGCCGCCCATTCGACGGTGACGCTCAACGATCGCTCCTCGTCGCGCTTTGCCCGTTCGGCCGGGCTCGACCGGTTTCTCGGCACGCCGCTGGTGCCGGGGCCGAGCGCGGTGCCGTCGATCGACCCGACCGAGGAAGGTCTTGGCTTCGACGCCTGCCACGATGGCTACCAGCGGGCCTTCGGCCTGATCCACCGCAGGGCGGTGACGCTGTCGCGGGACGGGATGCGCGTCGAAGGCCGCGACCGGTTCGATCCGGTCGCCGACAGGCGTTTGAAGCCGGGTGGCCTGGTCGAGGCAACGGCGCGCTTCCACCTGCATCCGGCCGTCGTGGTCGAGCGGGCTGGCTCGGCGATCCGCCTCAAGCTCCGCGGCCAGTCCTGGCTGTTCTCGGCGACGTCGCGTTTCGAGATCGAGGATTCGGTGTTTTTCGCCGATGCCGCCGGGGCCAGGCGCACCCTGCAACTGGTTGCGCGCTTCGACGCGGAAGATGCGGACGGCGTTGCCTGGCAGTTCGAGCGCGAGCGCTGAACCGCTCGATCCGGCTCTGGGTACGCCAGGCGACGCCGATGCGAAGACCCTGTTTGGGTCATTCGTGCCAGCGATGCTAGGGCTTTCACGCGACCATCTGACGGCACGTTCCCAGCGTCCTGTCTCAGACATCCACCGATTTTGAATCAAACATGACGATGCCATGACCCGACCTGCTCTTTTCCTTCTCCTTCTGGCCGGGCTGTCGCTGTCTGCGTGCGGCATGAACCGGGCGGTCGGCGTGTTGCCGAACACGCTCGACGATCTCGCAGCGAAGTCGCAGGGCGGCGGATCCAACCAGGGCGACTGGCCGCAAGGCCGCATCAAGCCGTAAAGGGAGCACTCCGACGGCCGCGCTTTGCATCACGGAGCCCCTCCGCGGCTTCGATGTGCCCGCGGTTCCCCCACGGCCATTGTCCGTTTCGGTCAAGGTGACTATCAGAAGGCTTCGCCAAGCCTTCGATCGCCTGCCGGGAATCCTGCCATGTCCGTCAAAGCCAATGCCACAAAGACGCCCGACCGCGTGAAAGTCCGCCGGGCGTTGCTGTCTGTCTTCGACAAGAGCGGGATCGTCGATTTTGCCACCGGGCTCGCCGCACTCGGGGTCGAACTCGTCTCGACCGGCGGCACCTTCAGTGCGTTGAAGCAGGCGGGGCTCGCCGTACGAGACGTGTCCGAACTGACCGGCTTTCCCGAGATCATGGACGGCCGCGTCAAGACGCTGCATCCGGGCGTCCATGGTGGCCTGCTCGGCATTCGCGACGATGCAGCCCATGCGGGCGCCATGCAGGAGCACGATCTCTTGCCGATCGATCTCCTGGTTTCCAATCTCTATCCGTTCGCGCAGACACTGGCCTCGGGCGCCGACACCGCGACGATCGTGGAAAACATCGACATCGGCGGGCCTGCGATGATCCGGGCCGGGGCGAAGAACCACGCCTATGTCACCGTCGTCACCGACCCGGCCGA
>JBBSUS010000707.1:0-1767 GCA_038234195.1 Hyphomicrobiales bacterium
CTCGCATTCGATTCAAATTTCGGAGCGATCTGGCCATGTTTGACGTCTTGCAGGGGATCGGTCGGGCAAGCGGTTTCCGCCCCTTGGCCCTTGCATCGCGCCCCCCGGACCGGCTCATCGTGCTCGACCGGATGGGTGGCCGAGCGGTTGAAGGCACCGGACTTGAAAACCGGCGGACGGGAAACCGTCTCGTGGGTTCGAATCCCACCCCATCCGCCATCATCACATAAGTAACTGTCTCAATTGAAGAAATTTCGAGAAGACAAAGGCTAGGTGGGAGCCAAGGCATCGTGCTTTAGGGCAGACGCATTTGGCGGATTTTCGAGGATAAAACACTGCGCGGATGAAACCAGTTCGCCGTCCCGTCTGTGGCGCCGTTGGCATTGCATCTGCACCATCCGGATTTCCCGCAGCCCGCTCGCCGTTTGCCGCAACCAGCGGCATTTAGCTCGTCACAAACCCATTCAGATCAAAGCCGGTCGGAGCCGGTGAAGCAAAGAACTCGCGTGATCGAGCTCGGCGGTTTCGTCGACGGCGACGAGGATTCAATGCCTGTTACCACCTGTCCGGTCGCGATCGTACCCAGATGGAGAGGAGCCGGCACAGGTCGGGCATTGGGGCAAGGCGCTGATTGGTAGGCCCGGCAGGACTCGAACCTGCAACCAAGCGGTTATGAGCCGCCGGCTCTAACCAATTGAGCTACGGGCCCGACCTCTCTCGCCTAGCGCAATGGCGTTCGGGCCTCAAGCCGGAAGTGCGTTCCGACGTCTTTTCCTCTCGTACCTGTCCCACTCATGCCGTTTATGGGCACTAGCAGAACCCTGTCGAGGCGGTTTCCTGGCGGGGCGTAGCATCCGCTCGATCGCATCATCCCGCTGCGCCTGACGAACCCACCGATGGAGATTTCGACCCATGGCTATTTCAGCTGATCGCAACAGAGCCTCGTTCGATGGCCATGCGATCGAACGTCGCCCGAGAATCGGCGTCCTGGCCAGCGCCCTTCCCTTGCTGATCGTTCTGGCGATCGGAAGTCCGGTTTCGTCGGCGCGCGCCCAAGGGCTCCCGTCCAGCATTCCGGGCCCATCGACTTCGATGCAGCTTCGCACCATCGAAGTCACCGGCACTGGCGAGGCTCGCGCCAAGCCGGACCAGGCGACGGCAAGCTTTACCGTGCTGCGTTCAGCTGAAACCGCACGAGCCGCTCTGGACGCGGTCAACGCCGCCATGGCCAGTGTGACGGCCGGTATGCGGGAGGCCGGGGCCAAGGATCGCGATCTCCAGACGTCGGGCTTTTCCGTTTCACCGCAATATCGCTACGACCAGAACCGCAACGACGGCACGCAGGAGCCGCCCAAAATCATCGGCTACGAGGTGCGCAACACGCTCACGGTCACCATCCGCGACATCGCCAAGGTCGGCGAGATCCTCGACCAGGCGGTGTCCCTCGGCGTCAATCAGGGCGGCGATATCAGCTTCGGCCTGTCGGACCCGAAGAAGACCCGCGACGCAGCCCGGCACAACGCCATCGTGGACGCCAAGGCGACCGCCGCTCTCTATGCCGAAGCTGCGGGCGTAACGCTCGGGGCCGTGCGGGAGATCAGCGAAGGAGGCGGCATCACCCCATTGCCGGTGCCGATGGCGCGGTCGATGAAGATCATGTCGGCCGAGGCTGCCCCGAGCGTTCCTGTCGAAGTCGGCGAAAACACCTATTCGGCCAGTGTCAGAATGGTCTTCGACATCGCGCCATGAGCGGCGCGGCTCAACGGC
>JBBSUS010000708.1:0-1757 GCA_038234195.1 Hyphomicrobiales bacterium
CTTCGTCGACGGTCTCGCCGAATTTCGTGAGCGATGTTTTCGCGCCCTTGGCGCCTTCGTCGATGACGCGGCCCACCTTGCTGGCCTCTGGAATGCCGGTGCCAGCTGTGGCGTCAAATGCGTTGGCAATCCGACTGTCGGGATTGAAGCTCTGGACGTTCGGACCCGGCGTGATGCCGAAACTGCGCAGCTTGGCAGGATCCGTGGCGCTGAGCACGTCGGCGAGCTGAGCGAAGAAACTGGAGTTGCCGAAGTCGGACAGTTTCTTGCCGAGACCGTCGAGCCCGTTCGATGCGCGGGTGATGACGGTATCGATCGCCACGACGGCCCTTGCGATGTTCTCCATCGCCTGAAAAAGGCTCTGCCCGATGTCGGCCATTGCGTTCGTGAACCGGGGGTCCGAAACGGTCGTGATCAGATCCTCGATCTTGAGGCGAACGCCATCGACCTCTGGACCGTGGAGTTCGAAAGCGTCACCGAAGGCGTTGCCGAGTGCTTTCAGGGCGCCGCCGAGCGTGTCGCGGGCTGCGACTGCGGCACCGCCGAATTCGGTCTGTAGTTCGCGGAGGATCAGTTTTTGAGCCTCGGCGGTGCGGCCCGTCTCGGCGAGGTTCTTGATAACCTTCTGCTGGCTTTCGGAGAAGGAGACGCCGACGCGGCGAAGGGCGCTGACGCCGAGAATTGGATCGTTGAGCGCTTTGCCGACCTGGATCGCCGACGACTTCAGATCCTGGCCAAGCGCCTCGGACATATCGAGAACGATCTTGGTAGCATCCGGGAAGATGTCCTTCGAGATCTTCGTGAAGGTCAGCAACAGCGCCTCGGCTGGGATGATCGCTTCGTCGCCGAAGGTCGTCACCTTCTGCAGGCTTGCGGCCAGATCCTGCGCAGCCTTCGAGGTAACGCCAGCGACGCCGCCCGTCGATTTCAGGACGGCTTCGAGCGAGGCGACGGCCTTCTCCTGGGCGATCGTCTTTTCGAGGAAGGACTTGCCCAGCATTCCAGCGGCGCCGATGACGGCGAGGGGTGCCAGGCGCGTTGCCAGGCCAGCACCGATGCCAGCGAGACCGCGATTGATGCCAGCGCCGGCACGGGCGAAGGACCGTTCAAGCTTCGATGCGGACTGCGCGGCGTCGCGCTCCATGCGGTTGAAGCTATTATTTGCCTTCTTCGAGGCGCGATCCATCGACCGCTCAAAATCGGCGATTTTTGCTTCGAGCCTGATGCTCAATTCCTGTTCGTCGGTGCGGGCCATGCGGGTTCCTTAGAAGTAAGCCAATTCGTCTGACCATGCGTCTGACGAGTAGATTGATGTGGTGGACTCGTTAGCGGCCGCACGGGAGACTGCCATCCAGGTCGCGGCCGCGCCGTCGATCCGATCGGTGCTCTTGCCCTTGTGCATCACGCGATTTCCAGCGGTGTCGGTGCGGATCGCGACGTTGCTGAAATTCCAGCGCAGAACCGGATGACCGCCGTGGCGAAGCTTCTCGCTGACGATCGCGCGCTCAAGCACGTTCAGGGCCGGGGACTGCGTCACCCATCCCTGTCGCATGGTCTGGACCGGAAATCCGTCGTCGCCGAGAGGCGCCATGACAGGTTGCGCGTAGGCCGGATCGAAGTTAATTTCCTGGACCGCGTAGGTCTCGCAAAATGATCGGATATGCGTCTCGACGGCACGATAATCGATGACGTTGCCAGGCGTTGGCTGGATAAAGCCTTGTTCGGCCCATGTTACGTAGGGAACCCCATCACGTTCC
>JBBSUS010000709.1:0-1750 GCA_038234195.1 Hyphomicrobiales bacterium
AGAAGCATTGGCCCGACATGGAGCGCGTCGGTCATCGCCTTGACGACGTTCAGCGTGATGTTAGCGGCGTCGATTCCGGGGAAGAGCAGCAGGTTGGCCTCGCCGGTCAGCGTCGAGTTCGGCATGGTGCGATGGCGCATCGCCTCGTTGAGGGCCGCATCGCCGTGCATTTCGCCGTCGACTTCGAGATCGGGCATACGCTCATTGATGAGTTTCAGCGCGTCGCGCAGTTTTCGCGTTGCCTCGGTATCGTCGCTGCCGAAATTGGAATGCGAGACGAGCGCGCATTTCGGCTCGATGCCGAACAGCCGGATTTCGTCGGCTCCGAGCATCGTCATCTCGGCCAGATCTTCGGCTGAAGGATCGCGCTGGACATAGGTGTCCATGAAGAACTTCGTCCCCTGCTGCGAAATCAGCAAACTCAATGCAGCAAAGCGCTTGATGCCCTTTCGCCGGCCAATGACCTGGCTGATGTCTCGCACATGCTGAGGGAACCGCCCCTCAAGGCCGCAGATCATCGCATCGGCCTCGCCGCGCGCGACGGACACGGCGGCGATGATCGTGGTGTTGGTGCGCACGATCGTGCGGGCGGTGTCCGGGTTCACGCCCTTGCGACCAACCTTGTCGAAGTAGAAATCGACGAAGTCGCGATAGCGCGGGTCGTCTTCGGGGTTCACCACATCGAAATCGTTGCCCGGCCGAATGCGCAGGCCGTAGCGTTCGAGGCGCGCAGTGATCACGCTCGGGCGGCCGATCAGGATCGGAACGCAGAGCTTTTCTTCCAGGAGAACCTGCGTCGCGCGCAGCACACGCTCGTCCTCGCCATCGGAGAAGATCACCCGTTTGCCTGAGTTCGAGGCGATCTGGAACACCGGCTTCATGATCAGCCCGGAGCGGAAGACGAAGCGGTTCAGCCGATCGAGATAGGCGTCCATGTCGGTGATCGGCCGGGTCGCGACGCCGGCTTTCTCCGCGGCCTTGGCGACGGCCGGCGCGATCTTCAGGATCAGGCGTGGGTCGAAAGGGGCGGGGATCAGGTAATCCGGGCCGAAGATCGGCGTTTCCGATCCATAGGCCTTGGCCGCGACCTCCGAGACCTCTTCGCGGGCCAGCGCGGCGATCGCATCGACGGCGGCGATCTTCATGCTTTCGGTGATGCCGGTCGCGCCGCAATCGAGCGCGCCGCGGAAGATGTAAGGAAAACACAAGACGTTGTTGACCTGGTTCGGAAAGTCCGAGCGACCGGTGCAGATCATCGCGTCGGGGCGCACGGCCTTGGCGAGGTCCGGCATGATCTCCGGAGTCGGATTGGCCAGCGCCATGATCATCGGCTTGTCGGCCATGGTCTTCAGGTAATCGGGCTTGAGGACGCCGCCGGCCGACAGGCCGAGGACGATATCGGCGCCGTCGATCGCCTCTTCCAGCGTGCGCTTTTCCGTCTTCCTGGCATAGACCGCCATCCACCGGTCCATGTGGCTGTCGCGACCCTGGTAGACGACACCGTCGATGTCAGTGCAGGTGATGTTTTCCCGTTTGGCGCCAAGTTCCACGAGAAGGTTGAGGCAGGCGAGTGCCGCCGCTCCCGCACCCGAAGTGACAATCCTGACGTCTTCGAGTTTCTTTCCCGCCAGCATCAAGCCGTTGCGGATCGCCGCGGCGACGATGATCGCGGTGCCGTGCTGGTCGTCGTGGAAAACCGGAATCGCCATTTGCTTGCGCAGGCGCTCCTCGACCTCGAAGCATTCGGGCG
>JBBSUS010000710.1:0-1730 GCA_038234195.1 Hyphomicrobiales bacterium
AGCGGGATCAGCGTCGCCAGGAGGTGTTCGTACCGCTGTCGCATCCGCCTGGCCATGGGCAGGCGGATTTTGGTGAGGCGATGGTCGTCATTGGTGGCGTGGAGCAGAAAGCGCACTTCTTCGTGCTGGATCTTCCGCCCCGCGACGGCTGCTATGTACGGGCCTATCCAGCAGCCGTGTCGGAGGCCTGGGTAGACGGTCACGTTCATGCGTTCGCCTTCTTCGGGGCGGTGCCGCAATCGATCGTCTACGACAACGACCGATGCCTGGTGGCGAAGATCCTGCCCGACGGCACCCGCAAGCGGGCCACGCTGTTCAGCGGCTTCCTATCCCACTACCTGATCCGCGACCGCTATGGCCGTCCGGGGAAAGGCAACGACAAAGGGAACGTCGAGGGCCTTGTCGGATATGCCCGTCGCAACTTCATGGTTCCGATCCCGCGGTTCGCGACATGGGATGCCTTCAACGCCTGGCTGGAGGAACAATGCCGCAAGCGCCAGCGCGACAGGCTGAGGGGCGAGAGCGAGACGATCGGCGAGCGCCTGCAGCGGGATCTGGCGGCAATGCGTTCCTTGCCGCCGTCGCCTTTCGACGCGTGTGACCAGACCAGCGCACGTGTCACGGCGCAGTCGTTGGTGCGCTACAAGACCAACGACTATTCCGTCCCTGTCGCCTGGGGTCATCAAGACGTCTGGGTCCGGGGCTATGTCGACGAAGTGGTGATCGGTTGCCGTGGCGAGATCATTGCCCGTCATCCCCGGAGCTGGGAACGTGAAGACGTCGTCTTCGATCCTCTGCATTACCTGCCGCTGATCGAGCAGAAGATCAATTCGCTGGATCAGGCAGCCCCTCTTCAGGGGTGGGACCTGCCCGACGAGTTCGCCACACTGCGCCGGCTGATGGAGGCGCGCATGGCAAAGCATGGCCGGCGTGAGTACGTGCAGGTTCTTCGCCTGCTGGAGAGCTTCGAGCTTGCAGACCTGCACGCGGCGGTGAAGCAGGCCCTCCAGCTCGGAGCAATCGGCTTCGACGCCGTCAAGCATCTGATCCTGTGCCGGGTGGAGCGCCGGCCGCCGCGACTGGACCTGTCCATCTACCCGTACCTGCCGAGGGCGACGGTCGAGACGACATCGGCGAAGGCGTATATGCGACTACTTTCTGCGCAAGGGGAGGAAGCGGCATGAGCACTGAAGTGCCCGAGATCCTGCTGGCCCATTATCTCAAAACCCTCCAGCTTCCGACCTTCCAGCGCGAATACCAGAAGCTGGCTCGGCTATGCGCCACCGAGGGCGTCGATCATGTCGGATACCTCACCCGGCTTTCCGAGCGGGAGATGATCGAACGGGACCGCCGCAAGGTCGAGCGCCGCATCAAGGCGGCAAAATTCCCGGTCGTCAAAAGCCTGGACAGCTTCGACTTCACCGCCATCCCCAAGCTCAACAAGATGCAGGTGCTGGAACTGGCCCGTTGCGAATGGATCGAGCGCCGTGAGAACGTCATCGCGCTTGGCCCCAGCGGTACGGGCAAGACCCACGTGGCCCTCGGCCTCGGCCTGGCCGCATGCCAAAAGGGCATGTCCGTCGGCTTCACGACGGCCGCCGCGCTGGTCAGCGAGATGATGGAGGCGCGCGACGAGCGGCGTCTGCTCCGTTTCCAAAAGCAGATGGCCGCCTACCAGCTTCTCATCATCGATGAACTGGGCTTCGTACCGCTCTCCAAAACCGGCGCGG
>JBBSUS010000711.1:0-1702 GCA_038234195.1 Hyphomicrobiales bacterium
AACCGCTTCGTCGGCATGAAATCCCGCGGCATCTACGAGACACCCGGCGGCACAATCCTGCTCGCCGCCCACCGCGCGATGGAATCGATCACCCTCGACCGCGGCGCCATGCACCTCAAGGACGAGTTGATGCCGCGCTATGCCGAGCTGATCTACAACGGCTTCTGGTTCTCGCCCGAGCGCGAGATGCTGCAGGCCGCCATCGATCACAGCCAGCGCCATGTCGAGGGCACGGTGCGGCTCAAGCTCTACAAGGGCAACGTCATCGTCGAGGGTCGAACGAGCGACAAGTCGCTCTATTCGGACGCTCTCGTCACCTTCGAGGACGATCACGGCGCCTACGACCAGAAGGACGCGGCCGGCTTCATCAAGCTGAACGCGCTAAGGCTCAGAACGCTGGCAAAGCGGGGACTGTGAGTTCAGGATGGGGGCCGGTCAGCCGGCCACCCGGCATTCTGCGAGCATCTATCCGAAATTTCTGGTGACATGAAAAAGCCGCGCGATTGGTCGCGCGGCTTTCGTTTGTCTGAAAGACCGAAACTATTCCGCCGGCTGCGCCTCTGCCCCCGGCATTGGCCGGAACTCGCCGCCGACCTCGGTCGCAAGGCTCACCGCGACGATCGCGATGAACGAGAAGGCGAAGCCAGGGATGATCTCGTAGACGCCGGGGCCCCCGAGGAAGCTGGAGCTCCAGCCGATCGCGATCCAGGCGATGACGGTCACCGCGCCGACGACGAGGCCGGCCACCGCACCCGTGCCGGTCATGCGCGGCCAGGTGAGCGCCAGAAGGATCAGCGGACCGAAGGCTGCGCCGAATCCGGCCCACGCATTGGCGACAAGACCGAGCACCTCCGAGTTAGGGTTGCCCGCGATCACCGCCGCCACGAGCGCGACGAGCAGCACGCAGACGCGGCCGACATTCACCAACTCCATGTCGCCCGCCTCCTTGCGCAGGAACAGGCGATAGAAATCCTCCGTCAACGACGACGAGGCGACGAGAAGCTGGCTCGAGATCGTGCTCATGATCGCGGCCAGAAGCGCAGCCAGGAGAAAGCCGGTGATCAATGGATTGAAGAGAAGATCGGCGAGGACGATGAAGATCGTTTCCGGGTCTTCGACGTTGAGGCCAGTGCGCACCGCATAGGCCCGTCCGAAGACACCGAGGCCGATGGCGCCGATCAGCGAAATCGCCATCCAGCTCATGCCGATGTTGCGGGCCTTCGGCACGTCTCGAACGCTGCGAACCGCCATGAAGCGCACGATGATGTGCGGCTGGCCGAAATAGCCGAGCCCCCAGGTGACGGCTGACAGAAAGCCGATGACGGTCAGGCCGTGGAACAGCGACAGGAAATTCGGATCGACGCTGGCAAGCGTCGTCGCAGCCTGCTCGAAGCCACCGCCACCGCCGGCAAACAGCACCACCGTCGGCATGAGGATCAAAGCCACCATCATGATGCAGCCTTGCACGAAATCCGTCAGGCTGACGGCCAGAAACCCGCCGATGACCGTGTAGGTCAGGACGATGGCGAGGGTCAGCCAGATGCCGACGGAATAATCGCTCCAGCCGGGCAGATTGACGAGGTCGCCGAACGCGCTCTCGAACAGCTTGCCGCCGGCAACCAGGCCGGATGCGGTATAGACCGAGAAGAAGACGACGATGATGATCGCCGACACGGTCCGGAGCGCCATCGCCCTGCTCGGG
>JBBSUS010000712.1:0-1692 GCA_038234195.1 Hyphomicrobiales bacterium
AGGGCCAGGTCATCGACGGCGTCGTCAAGAACATCACCGACTACGGTGCGTTCGTCGACCTCGGCGGCATCGACGGCCTGCTGCACGTCACCGACATCGCATGGCGCCGGGTCAATCACCCGACCGAAGTGTTGACCATCGGTCAGACCGTTAAGGTCAAGATCATCAAGATCAACCACGAGACCCACCGCATTTCGCTCGGCATGAAGCAGTTGCTGGACGATCCGTGGCAGGGCATCGAGGCGAAGTATCCGCTCAATGCGCGCTTTACCGGGCGCGTTACCAACATCACCGACTACGGCGCGTTCGTCGAACTGGAGCCGGGCATCGAAGGCCTGATCCACGTCTCGGAAATGTCGTGGACCAAGAAGAACATGCATCCCGGCAAGATCGTTTCGACCTCGCAGGAAGTCGAAGTGCAGGTGCTGGAAGTCGATTCCGCCAAGCGCCGGATTTCGCTCGGTCTCAAGCAGACCATGCGCAATCCGTGGGAAGTGTTCGTCGAGAAATTCCCGGTCGGCTCGACCGTCGAAGGCGAGGTCAAGAACAAGACCGAGTTCGGCCTGTTCCTGGGTCTCGACGGCGACGTCGACGGCATGGTGCATCTGTCGGATCTCGACTGGAAACAGCCGGGCGAGCAGGTTATCGACAACTTCAAGAAGGGCGACATGGTCAAGGCCATCGTCCTCGATGTCGATGTCGAAAAGGAGCGCATTTCGCTCGGCGTCAAGCAGCTCGAGGGCGATCCGTTCGCCGAGCCGGGCGACGTCAAGAAGGGCGCGGTGGTGACCTGCGAAGTGCTCGAGGTGAAGGAGTCCGGGATCGACGTGCAGATCGTCGGTACCGATTTCGCCACCTTCATCAAGCGCTCCGAATTGGCGCGGGAGCGCTCCGACCAGCGTGCCGAACGCTTCGCCGTCGGCGAAAAGGTCGACGCGCGCGTGATCCAGTTCGACAAGAAGGCTCGCAAGGTGCAGGTCTCGATCAAGGCGCTGGAAGTCGCCGAGGAGAAGGAGGCCATCGCGCAGTACGGCTCGTCCGATTCGGGCGCGACGCTGGGCGACATCCTTGGCACCGCGCTGAAGCAGCGCGGCGACAAGTAGCGGCTGCTTTTTTCCACATCATCCAGGGCCCCGGGAAACCGGGGCCTTTTTTCTTCCCTCTCCCGCGAGGGGCCCACAAGGGGGAGAGGAAAACGGGGCCTTGTTTTCTTCATATTGCATCGCAATTGATGCTATTGGCGTACAGCAAATCAACGCTTTGACCGCAAACAGCATCCCGCGCGCACGGACACTCCGGGAGACCCTTCGATGTCGCTTGATTCCGATCTGATTGTCGATCGCCGCCGGCTGCGTCGCAAGCTGACGTTCTGGCGGGTGGCGGCCGTGCTGGTCGTGATTGCGGCCGTCGTCGCGATTGTCGCGCTGGCAAGCCCGATCGGCCGCGGCGCTCTCACGGGCGGCAACGCGATTGCACGGATCAACATCAATGGCCTGATCCGCAGCGATCAGGAGCGCGTCGAGGCGCTCGAGCGGCTCGGCAAATCCGCCGCCGCTGCGGTTATCGTGCACATCAATTCGCCGGGCGGCACCACGTCGGGATCGGAACAGCTCTATGACGCGCTGACGCGGCTGAAAGCCAAAAAGCCTCTGGTCGTGGTCGTGGAAGGGTTGGCGGCGTCGGGCGGATATA
>JBBSUS010000713.1:0-1683 GCA_038234195.1 Hyphomicrobiales bacterium
GGTCGGGAACTGGACGAGCTTGTTCTTCTTCAGGTCGTCGCCGCTGAGCGGCTTGTCGGTCGCGCCGAAGGTCACCGTACGCGCCTCGATCTGCTTGATGCCGCCACCCGAACCGATCGACTGGTAGTTGAGGCCGCTGCCGGTCTTCTGCTTATAAGCGTCGGCCCACTTGGCGTAGATCGGGTAGGGGAAGGTTGCGCCGGCGCCCGAAATGTTGGCGGCCTGAGCGGCGTTGCTGGCGAGGACGGTCACGCCGGCGAGAAGGACCATGCGGCCGGTTTTCCAGATGAAGCTCATGGGGTGATACCTCTTCGTTGAAGATGTTCCAGACCGCGGCTCTCCGATCCACCGAATGCCGCGACTGAGCAGCCAGATATCGACTCCCCACGACAGCTGTATGACAGCCTCGCAATGATTCAGAACCCCATATTGTGCAACGACTTATCCGAACGCTGAGTCGCGCTTTCAATTCGGTTTTGTGACATTTGTCCGCAACACCCCAGATTGGCGGCGGGCCGCATCGGGCCGACGGTCAGGCCCCGTAGTCGACGCGCTTCGATGGCAAGGGGAAGCGCGCCGTGAAGGTCGAACCCTCTCCCGGCGTCGAGGCGATCAGCAGACGCGAACGGCACCGCAACAGGATGTTACGCGTGATCGACAGTCCCAATCCGGTGCCAGCCTTGGGCAGCGACGTGCCGTTGTCGACCCGGTAGAATCGCTCGGTCAGCCGGGGCACGTGCTCGCTGGCGATGCCGGAGCCGTAGTCCCGCACCGAGACATCGGCCATGGTCTCCCCGCGCTCATCGACCAGCATCAGTTCGATGTCGATCCGGCCACCACTGGCACCGTATTTGCAGGCGTTTTCGACGAGATTGGAAAAGACCTGGATCAGTTCGTCCTCGTCCCCAAGGATTTCGATCGGCTCGTCCGGAAGCGAAAGCGCGAGCTGTGCGCCAGCCTCCTCGGCCAGTGGCTTCATTTGCGAATGCACCCGATCCAGCAGCGCGCCGAGGTCGCAGCGGGAGGAGATCGTCACGTGGCGCTTCATCTCGATCCGCGACAGGGACAACAGATCGTCGATCAGCCGCGACATGCGCACCGCCTGCTCGCCCATGATCTGCAGGAATCGATCGCGAGCTGCCGCATCGTTGCGCGCCGGCCCTTGCAGAGTCTCGATGAAGCCGGTGAGCGAGGCGAGCGGCGTGCGCAGTTCGTGACTGGCATTGGCGACGAAGTCGGTGCGCATGCGCTCGATTCGCAATTCGGCCGTGCGGTCGCGAAACGACAGCAGAAAGAAATGCGGGCGTTCGCCCTGATAGGGTGGGATCGGCAGGATCTCGACCTGCCAGTGGCGTTCGATAGGCCGTCGTTCTTCCAGGATCGAACGTTGCGGAAGACCGTCCCGAACCGCCATTTCCAGGTTCGACAGGAGGTCGGGTGAGCGAAAGCGCAGCGAGATCGCATCGCCCAGCGCCATATTGCCGAAAGCGACCGAAGAGGCGGGATTGCGGTAGCGCAACAGCATCTCTCGGTCGACGAGGAAGGCCGGTTCGCCCATCGCCTCGACCACCGCCTTCATGCCCCGGCCCGGCCAAACGATTTCGCTGCGCTCACTCGCCGCAAGGCTCCGGCGTGTCGTACCGGCGCCACCCGGCCAAAGCAGCAGCAGCGACAGAAGCGTAA
>JBBSUS010000714.1:0-1682 GCA_038234195.1 Hyphomicrobiales bacterium
ATCTGGCGAACCTCGTCCTCAAGCCATTCGATGGTCGGGAGATCGAGATGGTTGGTCGGCTCGTCCAGGAGCACGATATCGGGCTCAGGCGCCAATGTGCGGGCGAGCGCGGCGCGGCGCGCCTCTCCGCCTGAAAGATTCACCGGCACCATGTCGGCGGAAAGCCCCAGCGCGTCGAGGCACATGGTCACGCGGTAGGGATCGTCGGCCGGACCGAGGCCGGATTCGACATAAGCGCCTACCGTCTGGAAGTCGCCGAAATCGGGCTCCTGCGGGAGGTAGCGCAGGGTCGTGCCGGGTTTCAGGAACACCTCGCCGCCATCGGCCTCGACCTGTCCGGCGGCGATCTTCATCAAGGTGGATTTGCCCGAGCCATTGCGCCCGACTAGCGCAATGCGCTCGCCGGGCAGGACGTTGAGCTCGACGCCGGTCAGAAGCGGCGTGCCGCCGAATGTGAGGCGAACGCCATCGAGGCGCAAAAGGGGAGGGGGTGCCATGAGCGGCGTTCTAGAGCATCCTGCTCGACATGGAAACGGCAAGTTCGCGCTTGCGAAGAGAACACCGTTCGATCGCCAGTGGGCTGGCCCGCTGGAAGCTGCTCCGGCTCACTCCGCCGGCACCATTTCTTCATCGTTGCCGTTGCCGTTGCCGTTGCGCTTGCCGCGCTCGCGATGGGCGGCCTCAGCCTCGGCGATGTCGCTGTGCAGGCGCGCCGTCTTTTCCGCATTGGGCTTGGAGAACCGGCCAAGGATCTGATTGGAGACGGGCGTCAGGTAGAGCGTCGCGAAGGTGGCGCGGCCGAGGCCGCCGACGAGGACGTAGCCGAGTGCAGCACGGGCTGCCGCGCCGGCGCCGGAGGCGAAGACCAGCGGAACGCCGCCGACGACGGTGGCGACCATGGTCATCATGACGGGCCGCAGGCGAATGCGCGCGGCGTTCTCGATCGCCTCGCGCACGCCCTGGCCTTCCTCTCGCAGCTGGTTGGCGAATTCGACGATCAGAATGCCGTTCTTCGCCATGATGCCGACGAGCAGCACGAGGCCGATCTGGCTGTAGAGGTTGAGGCTTTCGCCGAAGAAATTCAGCGCGAAGATCGCGCAGGCCACGCCCATCGGCACGGTGGCAACGATGATGAAGGCCGACACGAAGCTCTCGAACTGTGCGGCCAGCACCAGGATGACGATGACGATGGCGAAGCCGAAGACGATGGCCAGGCCCGAATTGGTGTCGGTGAGAGTGGCCGCTTCGGCCAGCGGAATCAGCCGCTGGCTGTCGGATATGATCCCCGGCGCAAAGGCCTGGAGGTCGGTCCAGCCCTGCTGGATGGAATAGCCGTCCGGCAGCTGCGCCGACAGTGAGACGGCGCGTGAGCGATCCTCGCGCGTCAACGTTGGGGCGATGGGCGTTTCGGTGACACTCGCCACCGTCGACATCGGCACGATCCGGCCGTCCTTGGCCTTCAGGAAGATGTTGCGCATGTCGCCGGGATCGTTGACCGGGTCGGAGGTCGAGATCACCTTGATCGGCACCTCCTTGTCGCCGACATAGGTTTGCGCGACCTCTCGGCCGTTGAGCAGCGCCTGCATGGCCGTGGCGAGACCGTTGATGTCGATCCCGAGATCGGAGGCGCGGGCGCGGTCGACTGTCACCGAGAGCTGCGGCTGGGTCGCATCCTCCGACAG
>JBBSUS010000715.1:0-1682 GCA_038234195.1 Hyphomicrobiales bacterium
CAACAAGCCCGCTGGACTCGCCGTTCAGGGCGGCTCCGGGCTTGTGCGCCACGTCGACGCAATGCTCGAGGCTTGGCGCAACCGCAAGGGCGAGAAACCTCGGCTCGTCCACCGGCTGGACCGGGACACATCGGGCGTCCTCGTCGTTGCCCGCACGCGCGGCGCCGCTACGGCGCTCACCAAGGCGTTTCGCGAGCGCGACACCAAGAAGTTCTACTGGGCCATCGTCAAGGGCGTGCCGGCCAAGAAGGAAGATGGACGCATCTCTACGCACCTCATCAAGGAGCAGACGCCGGACGGCGACCGGATGCGCGTTGCCAAGCACGGCGAAGACGGTGCCGACCATGCCCTGACCCATTACCGGGTGATTGATCAGGTGGCGCAGAACTTCGCCTGGCTTGAGATGGAGCCTTATACCGGCCGAACCCACCAGCTGCGCGTCCACGCCGCCCATATCGGCCATCCGATCCTCGGCGATCCGAAATATTTCGAGAACGATACCAATTGGGATTTCCCCGGCGGAGTTCAGAAGCGGCTGCATCTGCATGCGCGCCGGATCATCATCCCGCATCCGAACGGCGGTTTTATCGATCAGGTCGCGCCGCTGCCGCCGCACATGGTGCAGACGTTCAATCTCTTCGGTTTCGACGAATCGGCAATGGGCGATTGATGAAGGCGATTCTCTTCGACTGCGACGGCACCGTCGCCGACAGCTGCGCGATGATCTGCGAGATCATGCGGATGGTCTTCGTCAAGCATGGTCTCGAGGTCCCGCTGGACTCCGAGACGCGGGCGATCATCGGCCTGTCCCTCGACACCGCCATCGGCGAGCTGAAACCGGACTCGAGCGTCGACGAGGTCGGTCGGATGGCGGAGACCTATCGCAGCATCTTTCGCGACGCGCGCTCCGATCCGAGGTTCCGCGAAGCGCTGTTTCCTGGCATGAAGGCGCTGGTGCGTGACCTTGCGGCGCGCGACGACGTCTGCGTCGGCATGGTCACCGGCAAGTCGCGCCGCGGCGTCCACGCGATCTGCGAGACGCACGGCATGACGGACTGGTTCGCTGTGGTGCGCACTGCCGACGACTGCGCCTCAAAACCCCATCCGGCGATGGTTCTGGAAAGCTGCGATGTCCTTGGCTTGTCGGCTGCCGATGCCTTGGTGGTCGGCGATTCCATCTACGACATGCAGATGGCAAAGGCGGCGGGAGCATCCGCGCTGGGGGTTGAGTGGGGCACCTTCGCGCCGCCGTCGCTGATCGCTGCAGGTGCCTTCGCGGTCGCCGGGACGGTCGCGGAGCTCAGGCTGCTGATCGAGCGCTGGCTCGCTGGCGATGATGATGGCCGCGTCGATAGCGCTTCTGTGGCCGAAGGACGGGCCAAGGCGAGCGCTTGAGCGGAGCGGCCTTTGAATGGCGGAACGTTCATCCATCGAATCAATGCAAGCGAAGCCCGACAATCATTTGAAGGCCTTGGCGCCGATGTCTCGCAATTCGATTCCGGCTGGAGATTTCTCGATGTCGTCTGTTCACGCCCGTCCCGAACTGCCCAGGCGCTTCTACAAAGACGTCACCGTCGAGCCGGTCGATCACGGCTTCTGTGTGCTCCTGGACGGTCGCCCGGTGAAGACGCCAGGGAGGCGACCACTCGCCGTGCCGCACCGCATCGCTGCCGAAGCGTTGC
>JBBSUS010000716.1:0-1677 GCA_038234195.1 Hyphomicrobiales bacterium
GGAGAGCTTGAAGGCCTTCCAAGCCTTGGCCGCCCGGCGGCGCATGAGCCTCAGGCTCAGGATGCGTTCGGCCTCCTCCTGCGAGGCGCCCTTCACCTCTTCGCAGACGATGAATGCGGGCTTCAGGAGCACCGGGCACTGCGCGTCGCCGGTGGTGCGTCCGATCGGGACATACTCGATGGGGAAGCCGAAGAAACCGGCAAAGCCGATTGTTCCGATCTCCGGCGAGATCGTTTCGAGCGCCCGCCGAAAGACCTCGGAGCGCACGTCGATGCAAAACGCGGCCTGCACCGCCTTGCGGGCATCGGCGCGCGTCTCTGGGGCATGCGCCTTCAGTCGATCGACCAGACGCCGACGATGAGCGGCTTCGTAAGCCTCATGCAGGACGACATCGAGACCGAGTTCTGGATCTTCGCCAAGGCGAGCATCGTCGGGCGTCCGGCCCGCATCCGCCATCGCCTCGCTCCAGGCCGTCCTGAACGTCGGATCGGTGCGCTCGAGAAACAGGGCGTAACCCCAGACCACGCGGATCGCCAGCAATTCGACCAGCGTATCGTCGTGGCGGTCGTGAAGGGCGTTGTCCCAGACGCGGTAGCGCACGTAGCCTGCCCAGCCCGAAATATCGCTGAGGGCGCGAAAGAGGTAGTCCTCGAAGGCGCGAGCGGGCACACCGAGCGCCTGCAAGACATTGGCAATCGCGGCCCGCGGGTCGTCGGGCATCGCGGCCACGGCGGCCCGAAATCCTCTGACGCCCATCGTCTCGGGATTGCGGTCGTGCCGGGCGGTGGCGCGCCAGGCCCTGTAGGGCGACATCCCGCGCGATGGGAGACGCCAGGCCGACTGGCCCTCGTCGAAATAGGCCGCGCACCACTTGGAGATCTCGTCGACCATGAAGGCCGTGCGCGAGGCCTGTCGGTCGCCGCTGGCCAGGCGATCGAGCGTCTCGGCTATGGTGGCGACGACGGCGCGAGGCCGATGGTCGGCAAGCCGGTCGCGTCCGGCCGCGGCACGCAGTTGCTTCGGGTTGCCTCGGGATGGGGACTGATCCGGGATCGCTCGCGCCGCCGCCAGGAGATCGCAATCCTCGACCACGCCTTCGGCAAGCGCCTTGCGATAGAAATCTCGGGGCATCAGCATGTCGATGCCCGATATGCGCCGCAAGGTTGCGCAGGTCGCGGAAAAGCTCTGGTCGCTGAATCCGAGAAACGGGTTGACCGCGACGAAATGCTTGAGCGGCCAAAGCGGCGCGATCCTGCCGCATGCCTTGGCAATGGCTGCATCAAGATCGGGCCGGTGGGCCATTGCAGGTGGGTTGGTCAACGGCTCGATGTCTGCCGGCGCAGCCGGGGATGCCAAGGCAAGGCTCATGAAGGGGCTCCGGAGGTGAGGGGGGACACGGCCTGGCGCGGCGACTGCGGACGCGGCGGAGTGGGCCAAGCTCGAAGCAACAGGCGGTTGATGAGCGTGTTGACGTAGAAGCCGTTGGAGACATGCACGTAGAGGGCCTGCCATGCAGGTCTGGCCGGATTGCCCGGAAGCAGGCTCTGCAGAACGGTGATCGCTGCGAAGGCCAGCACCACCGCCAGGGTGATGGCGAGATCGAACGGTCCCCTCAATGCCTCGGTCGGCGGCAACGCGCCTTCGAGCAGGCGCGCGAAGGCAAACTGCATGCCGAAA
>JBBSUS010000717.1:0-1662 GCA_038234195.1 Hyphomicrobiales bacterium
AAAGATTGGCCGGAATGCCCCGCCGATCAGTGGATGCTGACCGTCTGCAGTTCGTTTTCGAATGCACTGGCCAAGATGCTGCCGCGATCATCCGAGACCGCCAGCGGCGTGCCGTCGGCTGCGAACAGGGCCCAGAGATCGAGGCCCGGCTGGATGGAGCGGGCGGAAGGAAAGCGCGCGCGCATTTCGTCGGAGGTCATCTGCCGCAGATATGCCAGGTTGCCTTCGCCGAGTGTGGCGAGGTCCATCTCGGTAACGGCAATAGGAACGAGGTCGGTCATGGGACGTCTCCTTTCTAGGCAAACGTAACAGGATATTCATAAAGGCAAGCTGAACGGGCGGTTTCGCCGCGCTTCATTCGGCCACGGAAATCGCGATTTTCTTCACGATCCGTTCCGGCTCGGGCTTGGCAAGATCGATCAGCAACAGACCGTTCTTCAGCTGCGCGCCGATGATGCGCATGCCTTCGGCCAGGAGATACGACTTCTGGAATTGCCGAGCCGCGATGCCGCGATGCAGGTATTCGCGCTCGGTGTCGTCGCTCTGCCGGCCGCGCACGACCAGCTGATTCTCCTCACTCGTCACCTCGAGATCATCCGACGCGAAGCCGGCAACGGCCAGCGTGATGCGAATGAGATCGCCCGTCGTTTCGCCACCGGCTTCCGCCGGGTCGCGGCGAATGCGTTCAATGTTGTAGGGAGGATAGCCATCCCCGCCCTTGGCGATCCGCTCTAGCGTCTTCTCGACGCTGTCGAAGCCCAGAAGCAGCGGACTGGAAAAAGGTGTCATGCGGCTCATTTGCGTCTCAAGTCCTTTATCAAGCGACTTTCGAACGTTGTGGCCCTCAAGGAGGCACCACATCGTCACCAGACCCATATGGCGATCGACCGCACACCCTTCAATCCACGGTCGCCCTTTGTCCGATTGACGCTTGCAGACAAGCGAGTCGCACCCCGCAAGATCGCCACGAAGCGCCAAGCCAGGAACCGAGGGCTCGAAACGACAAACGGCGGCCCACAGGGGACCGCCGTTCGATACTATTCACGAACAGAGCGTGGGTGCGCAGCCGGCGCTTACGATGGGTTGGTCGCGCCCGGCATGAATTTCAGCGCGACGCCATTGAGGCAGTGACGCTTGCCAGTCGGCTTCGGACCGTCGTCGAAGATGTGGCCGAAATGGCCGCCGCAGGTGGCGCAATGCACTTCGGTGCGGGCGTAGAGCAGCTTGCGGTCCGTCGTCGTATCGATTGCAGATGCCGACAGCGGCGCCCAGAAGCTTGGCCAGCCTGTGCCGGATTCGAATTTGTTCGAAGAGGAATAGGCCGGCGTGCCGCAGCCCGCGCAGGCATAGACACCGGCCTTCTTGTTCTCGTTCAGCGGGCTGGTGAAAGGTCGCTCGGTCGCCGCCTGGCGCAACACCGCAAACTCTTCGGCGGTCAGGCGCTTGCGCCATTGATCCTCGGTCATCGACACTGGATAGCTCTTGGCCTCGGCCCGCGAGCGCGAGCCGAGCACTGCACCGCCGCCGATCGCAACGGCAATGGCGCTCGCGGCGGCTGTCAGGAAGTTGCGTCGGTGCATGAGAGTTCTCCTATCGATGGTTTGGCGTCAGCGTTCACGCTGGTTTTCGTCATTTGACCTTGTCGCGCCGGTCGCCTCGGTG
>JBBSUS010000718.1:0-1640 GCA_038234195.1 Hyphomicrobiales bacterium
CGCAGGCCGGTTACAACACGGTGATGAACCTGATGCGGGCGGCGATCCCGGCGGTGGTCGTGCCCTATGACGATGGCGAGGAGACCGAACAATGGTTCCGCTCGGTTCGCATGGAAAAGATGGGGCTTCTGTCGGTCGTGAAGGCGTCCGATCTTTCCGGCGAGTCGCTGGCCGCGGCGTTGACGCAAGCGATGGCGCGCCGTCGCGACCGGGCGCAGACCCCGTCGATCGATCTCGATGGCGCGCAAAAGACGGCCGCCATGATCGAGGACCTGATGTCGCGTCTGGCGCATTAGCCGGGCGATCGGTTCGTCTTCGACGATCGCGCAGCGCCCGGCGGATTCAACGGACGACACGGGAGCATCGCGTTTCTGCAATAACGCTGGCAGGATGGCGGTGGAGCGGCAATAATGGGCGCTTGATCCCAACCGTGCCGCAAATGGCCAGTAGGCCCCAAGGGCTGCTCGACAGGCCCAAGACGAAGGCGGATGCCCTTTGCCCAACGACGCATCGGTGATGGAACGCGCGGCGACGAGGGTCGAAACGCCCGGTCAGTCCCTGACCTCCGTGCGTGAGCCGCTGCTTTCGATCGAGAATCTGGCCATCGAATTCCACTCCATGGCCGGCATGGTCAAGGCGGTAAGCGGCCTCAACATGCGCATCGCGCCCGGGCGCACGGTGGCGCTCGTCGGCGAATCGGGTTCGGGCAAGACCGTCACCTCCCAGGCGATCCTCGGCCTCCTGCCAAAGAGTGCCGCGATCACCAGCGGCCGCATCCTGTTCGACGATCCCCTGGAAGGACTCGTCGATCTGGCGCAACTGCCGCCGACCAGTTCGCGCTTCCGGCACATTCGTGGCCAGTCGATCTCCATCGTCTTCCAGGAGCCGATGACGTCGTTTTCGCCGCTGCACACGCTCGGCGACCAGATCGGCGAAGTGCTCGAGGTGCACGGCGTTTCCAGCGCCGAGGCCCGCGAGCGGGCGATCGCGACCTTGCGCCTGGTGCGCTTTCCGGAGCCTGAGCGGGCACTGAAATCCTATCCGTTCGAACTGTCGGGCGGCCTGCGCCAGCGCGCGATGATCGCCATGGCGCTGATCGCCAAGCCGGCGCTGCTGATTGCCGACGAGCCGACCACGGCCCTCGACGTCACCCTGCAGGCGCAGATCCTGAAGCTGCTCAGGGACATGCAGGCCGAACTGGGCATGGCCGTCCTGCTCATCACCCACGATCTCGGCGTTGTCGCCAATCTTGCCGAAGAGGTCGTGGTGATGCATCACGGCAAGGTCGTCGAAGCTGGCGGGGCAGGGCGCATCTTCGCCCATCCGCAGCACCCCTATCTCGTCTCGCTGATGAAGGCGGTACCCGGTCTCTACGGGAAGGAGCGGCCGCGGCTGAAGCCGATCCGCGAGATCAAGGTCGATGCCGAGGCACTGATCGGCCGCACCGAGCCTGCCGGCCCGAGGGGCGCGCCGCTTCTCGAAATCGTCGGGGCGACCAAGAGCTTCTCGCGTCGCGGCGACAAGCGGCTGTTCTCCAGCGCGCCCAAGACATCCGTCCATGCGCTGAAGAATGTCAGCCTGACGATCGAGCGTGGCGAGTGCCTCGGTCTCGTCGGCGAATCCGGCTCGGGCAAGACGAC
>JBBSUS010000719.1:0-1634 GCA_038234195.1 Hyphomicrobiales bacterium
AGTGAACACCGACAGGACGGTCGAGACGAGGATCGTCGTCGCCGCGAGCTTTTCGGCCGAGCGGAAATAGACCGCGATCAGATAGGCGTTGACGCCGGCGGGCGAGGCGGCTGTGACGACCGCTCCCTTGAGCCAGAGCGGCGGCAGGTCAAGCTGCGTGCCGAAGAGATAGACGAGCCCCGGCATGACGACGAGCGACAGGGATGCCACGATCGCCGACCGCAGGACGTCGCCCTTCAGGCCATAACGGGTCAGCGACATGCCGAGGGAGATCAGCGCCAGCGGACCTGCCGTGCCGCCGATCAGGACGGTGATCTCGTCGATATGCCGTTCGATCTTGAGGCCGGTCAGGCGGAAGGCGAGGCCGGCGAGAATGCCGACGACGATCGCGTTGGTCAGAAGATTCCTGGCGATCCGCTTCAATGCCGGGCCGATCTCGACGCCTGGCGCCACCGTCCCGTCGTCGCGGCCGTCGAGATGGGCGGCGCGCTCGATCAGCAGCGTCGTGGCAATCATCATCAACGGCAAGTGAATGGCGATGATGATCAGCAACGGTTCCAGCCCCGCATCGCCATAGGCCCGCTGCAGGGCAGGGATTGCGACGAAGACGGTGTTGGCGAAGCTCGACGAAATGCCGGCGACCACTCCGGTGCGCCGGTCGGCGCCGGTGAACAGGCGCACGGCGAGGGTGGCGATGGTCCAGGTAATTGCAACGGCGCCGAAATAGGACAGCCAGAGCGCCAGCGGGCTGGCAGCGCCGAAGTCGGATTTGGAAAGGGTGCGGAAGAGCAGCACCGGGACGGCCACGACGAAGACGTAGCGGGCGAGCGCGTCGCCGGTCGCCTCCGAAAGAAGACCGGTGCGCGCGACCAGATAGCCGATGGCAATGAGCGCGAAGATCGGGACGACGACGTCGAGGATGGTCTGCATGGGGCGAGGCTATGGCGGACGGTGACGGCGAGCGCCGTGCGGTTTTGCGAAAGCTGCCCGAGCGATAGGTGGTGCGGTGCAAAAGCGCAAATCGCTGGGCGTTGCCGCCGCGATCGCGCCACCACCGCCTCGACGCGTTTCCCAAGGAGAACTGATGGCTTGGCACTTTCGGGCTGCGGTCCCGACTGCTATCGAGGCCGCGTCGTCCCGCGTCCGCGCGCCCCTCTGCCTCCTTTCAAAGAGCTTCGACTTTCGTGAACAGGCTGCTGCCGTTTTTTCCCACGATCTTCGTCCTGTTGTGGTCGACGGGCTTCATCGGCGCGCGTTATGCGATGCCGTACGCCGAACCTTTCACCTTCCTGTCGATGCGTTATGCGCTGGCGCTGGTGGTGCTCGGTGTCGTGATTCTGGCAACGTCTTCGCCCTTTCCGGGCTGGCGGCCGGCCGGCCATGCGATGATCGCCGGCAGCCTGATCCACGGGGTCTATCTCGGCGGGGTATTCTTTGCCGTTCGACACGGGCTCAACGCCGGCGTCGCGGCGCTGATCGTCGGGCTGCAACCGGCCCTGACGACTATCCTGGCGGCGATCTTCCTCGGTGAGCGGGTCAAGCCTCGTCATCTCATCGGGCTGGCGCTGGGACTTGTCGGCGTGGCCCTGGTCATCCTGCCGAAGCTCCAGGCAGGCGGTGAATACCGCTTCCTG
>JBBSUS010000720.1:0-1631 GCA_038234195.1 Hyphomicrobiales bacterium
AGAAGCAGAGATTCCTTCTTTCTGGGCTACAACAATTCAGATGCTTAATATTTGCAAATGATAAGAAGAACACTCGTGACGACATGCCCGTGCAGTTTCAGCTTAATGTGCGCGCGTTGGCTTCCTGCGACGTGATAGGGTGGAATATCGTAATGCAGGTCATCTCGGTGCGTGCCCCCAAAAAGGTCAAGCTCGGCAAGCCCAGCGCCGACCTTGCGCAGATCACGATCCAACTGCCGAAGATCCTGCTCTCGATAAATGACATCCGCTCCGTTCTCGGCAGTCGCATCGTTTGAAGACAAGTTATATTCAGTCGTATGAACACCGATGCCGCCCGGCCGGAGCAAATTCGTTGACTGCAGTACGAAGTCCATGCCGGCCTCTAGAGATCCAAGATGCTCGAGGGAACAGGACGACCACACGAAGTCAAAGCCAGTTTCGGGAACCGTTGAAAGATCGCGCATGTCTGTGAAACGGAAGTCCACCAAACAATCAAAACTCGCCCGATCCAAAAGGGTCGGGTGGAACATGGCCTCTTTTGATCCAGCGTGCTGGTTTGTGAAAGCCCAGTCAGTCTGACAATCACCGTCGAGGGCCAGATCGGAGCCGATCACGGAGCATCCGTGCGAGGCAAAAAGGCTGGCGAGCGGTTCTGTCCCGACTGCAAAGCCAAGGCCGCGCTTGCCATCTGTCAGCATTCCACGTTCATGGAGGGCGTTGGTGATTGCAACCCATTCCCAAGCCTTGCGGTGATAGGCTGAGAGAAGGTGTTCCCCAGACCAGCGACGATACCAATCATGCTGGAAATGTTCAGCACGGCAGACGACGGATTTCAGCATTTCGACCCTCAATAATTCAGTCTGACGCGCGTTTGATTGACCCTACCGACGCGTTCAGCGCCGCCACAACCGCATCGCCCATGGCGCCGGTGGAAACCGCCGCCCCGCCGTCCGGTCCCATCAGGTCGGCGGTCCGCAGACCGTCGGCCAGCACCTGTTCCACCGCCCGCTCGATCCGCGCCGCATCCTCGCCCCGGTCGAAGGAATAGCGCAGCGCCATCGCAAAGCTGAGGATGCAGGCGATCGGATTGGCCTTGCCGGTGCCCGCGATGTCGGGGGCGGAGCCGTGCACCGGCTCGTAGAGCGCCTTCGGGCGGCCGTTTGCCTGCGGTGCACCAAGGCTCGCCGAGGGCAGCATTCCCAAACTGCCGGTCAGCATCGCGGCCAGATCCGACAGCAGGTCGCCGAACAGGTTGTCGGTCACGATCACGTCGAACTGCTTGGGCCAGCGGGTCAGCTGCATGGCCCCCGCGTCGGCGTACATGTGGCTTAGCTCGACCTCCGGATACTCCTCGTCGTGGATTTTCGTGACGACCTCGCGCCAGAGCACGCCGGATTCCATGACATTGGCCTTCTCCATCGAGCAGACCTTGTTGCCGCGTTTCTTCGCCAGCTCGAACGCTGACCGTGCCACCCGCGCAATCTCGGACTCGGTATAGCGCTGGGTGTTGATGCCGACCCGCTCATTCCCCTCCACGAAAATCCCGCGCGGCTCGCCGAAATAGACGCCGGAGGTCAGTTCGCGACTGATGAGGATGTCGAGCCCCGCCACGATCTCGCGCTTGAGCGACG
>JBBSUS010000721.1:0-1631 GCA_038234195.1 Hyphomicrobiales bacterium
ACGAGCGGCCTTTTCAGGAGAAAGGTTCATGCCGCCTTCTCCTGAAGGCCGTAAGACCTGACCCATTCCACCATTGCGGCAAGCTCATCATTGAACCTGTCGACTTCGCTTGCCATGGCATTGATGTACGGTTCGTCGCGGGTGATCCTGCGGACAAAGAGAGGCATGCCGCGGTAGTAGGCTACAAAATCACAGTACGCGCGTTCGGCCACCCATAGGGCGCCCTGCACCTGGGCCTTGTGCTCGGGTGGCATGTCGCCGCGCTCAAGAACTTCGATGAGCAGATGCGGCGCTTTGCTCTTGATCTCCGCCATGCCATCTTCGCCGACTAGCGCGTCTGGTGAGCATCCCTTGGCGCCGTTGCGGATGAAGCCGACTTCGACAGGCTCGACGTTCTTCGTGAAGGCGTAGAGATCGCGGGCCTCTCCCTCCATTTCGTGGCCGCGCTCCATTGCAGCATTCGAGTAGCCTTCCGACGGAATGCCGGTGATGACTTCGCCGGCCAGCTTGAGCATGTAGGTCTTGCGGGTTTTCCCTTCGCCCTTCGCCATGACGGTCTTGAACATGCTGGCGGTCGGGATGCCGAGGCGGGCGAGAAACCAGTCATCGCCACCTTGGTCCATCGTGAAAATCTCCATCACTTCAACTCCTCGTCGATACGCTTCTGGATCATCGCTTTGACGTTGGCGAAGCGATTGGCGGGAAGGTCAGCGAGGTGTTCGATCCGAAGACCGCTCACCAGCTTCTTCTCATCGCCGTTGATGCTTTCGAGCATTTCGCGGAGGAGGATTTCCTGATCTTCGCTGATGGTCTTGACGACTTGCTGGTCGGCTTTGCCGGCATCGTCATCATTCGAAACAGCCAGTCCAAGCGCCGCCTTGAGCGTGTAGCGCTGGAGGTATGTGATTGCCGATCCGACGGCTTGGATGCTGTTCTTGTTGCCGCTGTCGTCGCGACCAGCCGTGAGTGAAGTCTCTTCTGAATGGCCGTCACGGTGCGCCACGACGCACGTCACGCGCACCGGGCTGTTCGGCTCGCTCTCGACGCGGTAGCGGTAGGAGAGGCCATGCTTCGCCAGCACAGGCCCGACCTGCTTTTCGATCTGCGCCATATCCTCGAACTTGTAATTCGTCCGGCCCTTGGTGCTGGTGAAGTCGACGGCGCGGTTTTTCAGGATCGGCTCGAACTCGGCTTTCGCATCGGCCATCGCCGCATCGAACGCCTTGCGGCCCTGGTTCTTCTCCCAGCGCTCTTGAAGGTCGAACAACTTCGACATGATTTCCGGCGCCGATGAATTGGAAAGCGCGATCTGGATCATGTCCATCGGTGTGTGGACGACCATTGCGCCGGGGCGGTCTTCCTGCGGCTCGTATTTCTCAACTGCGCTCATTGGTGAGCCCTCCTGTCGTGTTAAAATTCAGCGTCCGCCGGTCGCGGTAATGACGGCAGCGGCCATCGCTCGGCAGTCGTCACGGGTGCGGGGCTTTGCCCGTTCGGCCCATTTCTGTTCGAGCTTGTCGGGGTCGTTGGTTCGGGTGATGTGCGCGTAGATCGCCAGCGCGCCGATCTCGACGGCATCCCGGTTGGGCTCTTGCCGGCGCCGGGGTGTGGGGCGCGTGTCGGCGTCTGGG
>JBBSUS010000722.1:0-1614 GCA_038234195.1 Hyphomicrobiales bacterium
AAGGTTTTCGAGCATGGATTTCGCCTCGGCATGCATGCGCGGTTTGTCGAGGAAGGACAGACCGGCAAGCCGGCGACGCGGCTCACGCCCCAGAAAGACATTTCCGGCGACGTCGATTGTGTCGCAGAGCGAGAGGTCTTGATAGACCATCTCGACATGTGCCGTGCGGGCATCGGCGGGAGAGGAGAAGGCGACGGTTTCCCCGTCGATCTCGATCGTTCCGCTGTCGGGCACAACGGCCCCCGACAGAACTTTAGAGAGTGTCGACTTGCCGGCGCCGTTGTCGCCGACGAGGCCGAGCACCTCGCCGGGCGCGACCCTCAGCGAGACGTCGCTCAGGGTCTGGATGGGACCGTAGCGTTTCGAGATTGCGGTCATGCGAACCCTGTCGGGCGTCGGCGTCTTCATGGATATAGGTCTCCGGCTTCCGATCGCCGCCGTCCTGTGAGGGAAGCGGCGACGATCAGGCGACCTTTTGTTATTTGAACATGCCGCGGAACTGATCAACGTTGTCCTTCGTAACGATTGTCACCGGAATGTTGATGATCGGCTCTATGGTCTCGCCCTTTTTCAGCTTGGCGAGAGCTTCGACGGCGGCCTTGCCTTCGCCGGTAGGATCCTGCTGGACGACCGCCACGACCCAGCCGTCGTCGATGCCCTTGACGGCCTGCGCAGTTAAATCCCATCCGAACACCTTGACATCGCCTTGGCGACCTTGGCTTTCGACGGCCGAAACGGCGCCGATCAATGCCGGTTCGCCAGTGGCGTAAAGGGTCTTCATGGTGGGATTGGCGGTAATCAGGTTCTCGGCGGCGCCTAGCGCCACGTCCTGCACGTTTTGCCCATCGACCGTGTCGAGGAAGTCGATCTTCTCGCCGCTGTCCTTGACGGCCGTCTTGAAGCCGTCCAGGCGCTGGTTTTGGATGAACGAGTTCAGCGCGCCGACGACACCGACGGTCGCCGTGCCGCCCATCTGCGATTTTACGTAGTCGGCGTAGAATTTGCCGATATCGGCACCGGCCTTGGCGTTATCGACGCCGATAAAGGACACGTTGTCACCATCGGGAATCTGCGCATCGATCGCAATCACCGGAATTCCGGCCGCCTTGGCTTCGGTGATCGCCGGCTTTACGCCGTTGACGTCGATCGCGATCAGGATGATGCCGTCGACCTTCTGAGTGATGTATGTCTCAATGGCCGAATTCTGCGCAGCCGGCACGTTGTTGGCGTCGAAGATCACAAGGTCGGCACCGGCGGCTTTCGCCGCAGCCTTCGCCCCATCGTTGATCTGGTTGAAGAACAGCGCCTGCTGGTTGATCGTCACCAGCGCGAAGGTGTCAGCTGACGCCTGCGCCATGCCGAAGCCAACCAGCAGGGTTGTCGAAGCCGCGCACGCGGCGAGAAAATTGCGAAGTTGCATCTCGGTTCTCCTAGGGTGAAGCGGGTCGTATGACGCCGCAGCGGTCGATAGCTTCTAAGGGGCAATGCAGGTCTAGGAAGAGAATTTTGCGAATTGCAGGCGCAAAGCACCGTCAGGCCATTGCATCCAATCGAGCTTTTTCTCCGACGCCTGCAGGATCGCAGGGAAAGTCAGAAACAACATCGGCGCGTCCT
>JBBSUS010000723.1:0-1613 GCA_038234195.1 Hyphomicrobiales bacterium
ATCGAACCGCCGCCGAGGATTGCGTCATCGGCGGAACAGAAGTCTCGGCCGGCTCGCGCATCACCCTGTGCATCGGCGCGGCGAACCGCGACCCCGCCGCCTTTGCCGACCCCGAGCGTTTCGACGTTTCACGTCGACCCAATCGTCATCTCGGCTTCGCCATGGGCCCGCACCAATGCGCAGGGATGAACCTGGCGCGGCTCGAGGGCATCATCGCTCTGGAGATGTTCCTCGCCGCCTTTCCGTCCTATCGACTCGCCGGCCCATCGGTTCTCGGTGGCCGCGTACGGTTCCGCGGATATCAGGCTATCCAGGCGGAACTGACGCCGATCGAGGGGCGATAGACAAGCTTCGATCTTATCATCAAAATCAGCCAAGATCCTGGGGAGGAATCATGACGAACATCATCAAGCGCGCCGCGCTTTTCACGCTTGTTTCGGCGACCGCGCTGGCGGCCGGTTCCGCATCGGCCGAAACGAAACTGAAGCTCAGCCATTACCTGCCGCCGGTTCACGGCATCCAGACCGATTTCGTCAAGCCGTGGACCGACGACGTCTCGGCCTGCACCAAAGGCGAGGTCACCTTCGATATCTATCCGGGGGGCACGCAACTCGGCAATGTCGCCAAGCAGCAGGAACAGGTGCTGGCTGGGGTCGTCGATCTGGCAGTCGGCCTCAACGGCATCCCGCGCGGCCGCTTTCCACGCACCTCGATCATCGAGATGCCGTTCCTGACCAAGGACGCCGGTGCGGCCAGCCAGACGCTCTGGGACCTCTACCCCACCATGCTTGCGGAGGAATACAAGGGCCTCAAGGTGCTGGCGCTTTTCGCCCACAATGGTGGGCTGATCCACACGGCATCGAAAAAGGTCGAGACCATGGACGACCTGAAGGGTCTTCGCATCCGCACGCCGAGCCCTGCGATCTCGGAGATGCTCACCTATCTCGGTGCGACGCCGCAGGGCCTTCCGCCGGGCGAGGTCTACGAAAGCCTTCAGAAGGGCGTCATCGACGGCACCGTCTTCCCGTGGGATCCGATCGCCTCCTTCGGACTGAATGAGGTGCTGAAATATCATCTCGACGCCGGCGCCTACACGGTGCCGTTCTTCTTCGTGATGAACCAGCGAAAATATGACGCCCTGCCCGACAACGTGCGCGCCTGCATCGACAAGTTTTCCGGCGAAGCCCTCGTCTCGAAATTCGGCGGCTGGTGGGACAAGTGGGACGCGGTCGGCCGCAAGCAGGCCGAAGACGCAGGGCACGAGATCACCAAGCTGACGCCGGAAGAGCGCGACCGCTGGCGTACGGCTCTGAAACCGATGATCCAGTCCTACCTCGAGAGCGTGAAATCCTCCGGCGTCGACAACGCCGAAGAGATCTACAAGGCCATGCAGGACGATATCGCGAAATATGAAAAGTGACGCAGTTCCCACGAAACGCGGCGAAACTTCCGCGATCCGTGGGCAGGCGGGCCAGATGCGCACGCGGCAGCGCTCGCTTTTGATGCGGGCGCCTCGCGCTCTGGTGACGGCGGCCGCTGCCTTGGGCTTTGCGGCCTACGTGGCCGCCGCGCTTCTGACCGTCGGAGACATTCTCGGTCGACGCTTCGGCGCG
>JBBSUS010000724.1:0-1608 GCA_038234195.1 Hyphomicrobiales bacterium
GAGCCGACCGACAGGTCGATATGCCCCGCGACGATGACCAGCAGCATGCCGAGCGCCATGATGATGACGTAGCTGTTCTGCAGGACGAGATTGGTGATGTTGACCGGCTTGAGCAGGATGCCGCCGGTCATGATCTGGAAGAACGCCATGATGACGACCAGCGCGACGAGGATGCCGTATTCGCGCATGTGGCGGCGGATGAAGCCAAAGGAGGCGTTCGCAGCCTTGCGGGCGTCATTGCCGGATGCGCCGACGGCCGCTTTGCTGCCTTCGATGCTCTGATCGGACATGTGGGGCTCTCCCTGAAGCTTCGGTTTCGCCGCTCGGCGTCCGGCTTGCGGATGAAAATTCAGTGGCGGTGGCCGGATCGGATGATCGTGGCCATGATCTTTTCCTGCGAGGCTTCGGCCGTCGGCATCTCGCCGACGAAGCGTCCCTCGTTCATCACGTAGATGCGGTCGGTGATGCCGAGCAACTCCGGCATTTCAGATGAGATGACGACAATGCCCTTCCCGCTGGCGGCCAGCTCGGCGATGATCGCATAGATTTCATATTTGGCACCGACGTCGATGCCACGGGTCGGCTCATCGAGGATCAGGATTTCCGGACCGGCGAACAGCCATTTGGCCAGGACCACCTTCTGCTGGTTGCCGCCGGAGAGATTGACCGCCAGCTGCTGAACGCTGGAACTCTTGATGCGGATGCGGTCGCGATATTCGCGCGCCACGGCCAACTCCCTGTGGTCGTCGACGACGAGGCCTTTGGACACGCCCTCCAGGTTGGCCAGCGGGATGTTGCGCCGGATCGTCTCGTCGAGCACGAGGCCGTAGGTCTTGCGGTCCTCGGTCACGTAGCAGAGCCCGTTGTCGATCGCTCGCGAAATGGTCGATACATCGGCCGTCTTGCCGTCGATCTCCACCGTTCCGGAAATCCCCGTGCCATAGGCCTTGCCGAATATGCTCATGGCAAGTTCGGTGCGCCCGGCGCCCATCAGCCCGGCGATGCCGACCACCTCTCCGCGCTTCACCGAGAAGGACACGTCATCGACGACCTTGCGGCCGGCGTGCAGCGGGTGGTGGACGGTCCAGTTCTTTACACTCATCACCGTTTCGCCGATTTTCGGCTGGCGGGGCGGAAAGCGGTCGTCGAGGCTGCGGCCGACCATGTCGCGGATGATGTCGTTCTCCGAGATCTCGCCGCCGGCGCAGTTCAGCGTCGAGACGGCGGCGCCGTCGCGCAGGACCGTGATGCGGTCGGCGACCTTGGCGATCTCGTTGAGCTTGTGGGAGATCAGGATCGAGGCGATGCCGCGGGCCTTGAGCTCCAGAAGCAGCTTCAGAAGCGCTTCGGAATCGGTCTCGTTGAGGCTCGACGTCGGTTCGTCGAGGATCAGGAGCTTGACCTCCTTCGACAGGGCCTTGGCGATTTCGACGAGTTGCTGCTTGCCGAGGCCGAGGTCGGTCACCCGCGTCGTCGGGGATTCCTTCAGGCCGACCCGGCTGAGGAGATCACGCGTGCGCGAAAAGGTTTCCGACCAGTCGATGACGCCGTTCGTCGCGCGTTCGTTGCCGAGGAAGATGTTCTCGGCGATCGATAGCAGCGGGATCA
>JBBSUS010000725.1:0-1556 GCA_038234195.1 Hyphomicrobiales bacterium
AGACCGATCACATCCTGTTCATCGCCTCGGGCGCGTTCCATGTCTCCAAGCCCTCGGACCTGTTGCCGGAGCTGCAGGGCCGCCTGCCGATCCGCGTCGAGCTTCGGGCCCTCACCAAGGAGGACTTCCGCCGCATCCTCACCGAGACCGAGGCCTCGCTGATCAAGCAGTATGTGGCGCTGATGAAGACCGAGAACGTCACCCTTGAGATCACCGACGACGCGATCGACGCGATCGCCGACACGGCAGTGACGCTCAACGGCTCGATCGAGAACATCGGCGCCCGCCGCCTGCAGACCGTGATGGAGCGTGTTCTCGACGACATCTCCTTCGAGGCGCCCGACAAGTCCGGCGCGACCTACACGGTGGATGCCGCCTATGTGCACAAGGCGCTGGACGGCATTGCGGGTGATACGGATCTGTCGCGGTTCATCCTGTAAGGGCGCCGAGGCAGGCGTCGAAGAACGGAGCGCCAGGCATGGCATCGTCACGTATCGTTCTGGGGGCCGGTATCGCCTTCGTCGTCCTTGCCGCCGGCGCGGCGGTCTTCGTCGCCGGGGGCCCGCGCCAGCAAGCGCCGGCGCCTTCGGCGGCCGAACTGGCCGCAGCCGAAGCTCATGTGCCACCAAAGATGACCTTCCAGCCGATCTTCGAGCCCTGCGCCCATTGCCATGAGATCGGCAAGGGGGCTCGCACGGCGACCGGACCCGTGCTCGATGGCATCGTCGGTCGCAAGGCAGGCTCGCGCGACGACTATCCCTATTCGCAGGCGATGAAGGATGCAGGGCTGGTCTGGACCGAGGCCAATCTCCGGCAGTTTCTTCAAAGCCCCGGCGCGATGGTGCCGGGCACGCGAATGGCGATCGGCGGTCTTTCGGACGACAAGATCGGCCCGCTCATCGAGTTCCTGAAGACCACGCCCACCTCCTGAGGCGTACGCGCTGGATGGTCGCGGCCGGCCGGTCGATCGGCCGATGACAGCGTCGCTGAATTCTGCTTAGAGACGGCCATGAACGCGTTTCGGCAAATCCTGAAGGATCGTGTCGCGGGGGCCGGGGCTCTCGCGATCATCGTTCAGCTGTTGCTGATCCAGGCGCTGGTCACCAGCTTCACCTGCTCCACGATGTCGACCGCGGCCTACGCGTTCGGCGGCGGTTTTGAAATCTGCCATGGCGCCGTGGCCGCTGGGGAGCCTGATGCTGCATCTTCGCCCCATCGCGGTGGATCGGGCGGCGCCTGCCTCGACTGCCCTTGTGCGGTCTGCTGCGCGAACGGCACGGCGATCTTCGCGACCGCCGCGCCGAATCAAGATCTCGGTCCGGCCTATACTCTGGCGGATGCGGCGCTGGACGACCATCCCGTCGTCGTCGAGGCCATGTCGGCGCCGCTCCCTCGCACGCTGAAACCGGATTCCACCGCACCGCCCTTTGACTTCGTCTGACGTCGATTTCCTTTTTGGCGCGCCGTGCATTTTAGCTGGCGCCTTTGAATTCACGCATTCGGAGACATCAAATGTCCAATCTCAAGACGCTGTTCGCCGGCGCCGCGATGGCGGC
>JBBSUS010000726.1:0-1556 GCA_038234195.1 Hyphomicrobiales bacterium
CGTCGTCGCGGCGATCAGGGTCGGCGGATAGATGCCGAAGCGAAAGCCGGACCAGACGCAGCCACCGACGAAAAGGGCGGCAATCAGAGATGCGCCAATTCGCCATTGCACTTTCAAGCGGTGCGATTCGGCGGCAACTGTCGCTAGGACGGCCGCCGCTCCGCCAGCGTAGAGCGCGGCCAGCAGCCAGGGCAAGGATGCTTCGCCGAGCAGCAGCACACCGCCCACGGCCAGATTCGAAATCCCCGCAATCGCGACGATGGCCAAAGCTGTGACCGGAAAACGGACCACGGCCAAACCGGCGCCTTGGGCCAGCGAGCGCGTAAAACGGCCGAACCGCCCCGGCGTTCGACCCAAGCCTCCAAGAACCATTCTCGATCCGTCCTTCCACTGCGGGTGCACAACCGCCGGGCATTTGCTGTCTCTGTGGCTGCCGGCGTTCTAGCGCAAGCGGACGTTAAGTTCATCTCCGTCTCGCTGCGTGGCAGCGAGACCACGCGCACCGACGCTCAGATCCGCATCATGCGCCAATAGCAAAAGGTCTTGGCGATCGGTCCGATCTCGATCGGCCGATCGAGGATCGACGGACCAAGCCGGGCAGCTGCGTCGAAGATCGGAGCCGCAACGGCTGCAGGCAAGAAGGCTGCACGAACGCCTTTCGGTACGTCGTCGATGGCTCGCCGAAAGGCTGCGACATGCTCACGCCCGAAAGCGACCATGGCCGCGATGGCGCTCATGGAGGGTTCGGTCTTGCCGTTCAGGATATCCTGCGTCGTGCAGCCCACAGCGGCCAGGATATCGGCGGGAATATAGACCTGCCCGCGTCGGCGGGTGAGCGGCATGGTGCGCAGAACGGCAGCCACCGTCTCCGCGACGCCCGCGTGGCCAGCGGCATCGGAAATCCGCGGTGCCGACTCGGGCGCCAGGATCATCGAGGCGAGCATGATCAGGGTCGATGCGGTTTCGCCGGCATACGCCTCAAAGGCCGTGCGCGACGGCATCGGGTCGTCGTAGAGATCGAAAATGCGCGCTTCGAGCATCCGGTCGATCGCCGCGCGAGGAAGGTCGCGACGCGTGATCACGTCAGCGAATGCTTCGCCGATCGGGTGTCCCGCCGCGCCGTCGCCTTCAGGTCCGAGCGCATCGCGCCACCATTGCAGGCGAATCTCGCCGGGCATCGGCTCCGAAATGCGATCGCGGATGCGGCTGGTTTCGACATTGAAGGCGTAGAGCGCCGCCAGATCGTCGCGCGCATTCGCCGGTGCGAAGGCGAGCGACAGCGCACGGTCGCGGTCGTCCGTTTCGAGCAAGTCGTGCGCGGGTCGAAAATCGATAGTCATCCGGCCGATCGCAGTTGGATGTCACTCCAAATAGGCACACGTCCTCTCTGGGAACCATCAGGCCAAAGACACAGGTGTTTGTCATTGCCCCAGACGGACGCGTTCGGCACTGGGCTTCGTCAGTCGACGGCGACAAGCGCCGCTGCAACCGGACGTCCCTCGGAGAGCATGATGTTGAACGTCCGAACGGCGGCTCCCGTCGACATCGGGTCGCAG
>JBBSUS010000727.1:0-1546 GCA_038234195.1 Hyphomicrobiales bacterium
GGCGCCATTCCTCTCCCGCTCGCGGGAGAGGGTGGATGCGTGCGGGAGCGAGCAGACGGGTGAGGGCCTGAAGGGCGCCCCCCCTCGATCACCTCAATCTGAGCCATGCCCTGCCCGCAGCCCCTCGCGCACCCGATGGGCGATCGCCAGAAACTCCGGCGTGTCGCGGATGTCGAGCGGCCGGTCCGGACCCAGATCGCAGTCGATCACCTCGTGGATGCGGCCCGGCCGCGGGCTCATGACGACGATCCGGGTCGACAGGAACACCGCCTCGGGAATCGAGTGGGTGACGAACACCACGGTCTTCTTCGTCTTGGCCCAGAGCTTCAGAAGCTCTTCGTTCAGATGGTCGCGGACGATCTCGTCCAGCGCCCCGAAGGGCTCGTCCATGAGCAGGAGATCCGGGTCGAAGGACAGGGCCCGGGCGATCGAGGCCCGCTGCTGCATGCCGCCGGACAACTGCCATGGAAACTTTCGGCCGAAACCCGTAAGGCCGACGAGATCGAGGTTGGCCGCGATCAGCCGCTTCCGCTCGGCCTTGTCGACGCCCATGATCTCCAGCGGCAGCGCGATGTTCTTCTCGATCGTCCGCCATGGATAGAGCGCCGCCGCCTGAAACACGTAGCCATACGCCCGCGCCCGTCGCGCTTCGTCGGGGCTCATGCCATTGACGGTGATCGTCCCGGACGTCGGCTGCTCCAGATCGGCGATGACCCGCAAAAGCGTGGTCTTGCCGCAGCCGGACGGGCCGATCAGCGAGACGAACTCGCCCTCGGTGATGTCGAGATCAATCGAGGAGAGCGCGTGAACGGGGGAGTCGGCCGTCTGGAAGACGAGCGAGAGGTCGCGGGTTGAAATGACGGGCAAACCTTTCGATTCAACCGTCGTATCCGCAGGACGCATTGTGGTCTGGCTCAAGCGTTCAAACCCCCGCCGGAATGCCGGACCGTTCCACCTTCCGCGGCGCGGTCAACTCTTTCCACGTCGATAGCGCCGTGTTCACCGGCGCGTTCGCCGGGCGCTCGACGAAGCGGCCGTCGCCGGTGCCGGCGCGCACGTCGCCTTCCTTGTAGGCCAGCCTGCCGCGCGAAAACGTCATCACCGGCAGGCCGGTCACTTCGATCCCCTCAAAGACGTTGTATTCGATGACCGATTTCTGCGTCCGGGCCGAGATGGTCTTGGTCGCGGCGGGGTCGAAGACCACAAGGTCGGCGTCGGCGCCGGGCAGGATCGCGCCTTTCTTCGGGTAGATGTTGAGGATTTTCGCGATGTTGGTCGAGGTCACGGCGACGAACTCGTTCATCGTCAGGCGGCCGGTAACGACCCCCTTGGTCCAGAGCATCGCGAGGCGGTCTTCGAGGCCACCGGTGCCGTTGGGAATCCTGGTGAAATCACCGACACCCATGCGCTTCTGCTCGTCGGTGAAGGCGCAATGGTCGGTGGCGACGACCTGCAGCGAGCCGGCCGCAAGGCCGGCCCAGAGCGAATCCTGGTTGACCTTGTCGCGGAACGGCGGCGACATCACCCGGCGGGCGGCATGTTGCCA
>JBBSUS010000728.1:0-1545 GCA_038234195.1 Hyphomicrobiales bacterium
GCCACGCTGGACCTTCACGGCGATCGGTGTGTCGGGATTTTCCGAGACGACGCGCTGCAGATCGGAGAAATACGAAATCTTCGCCCCGCCGACCTCCATCACCCGGTCGCCGGGCTTGAACCCGGCGGCGGCGGCCGGCGATTCGGCCTGCACCTGCGCAACGACGGGATCCGCGACGACGCGACCTTGTGCGTAGGCCACGACGGCGAAGATAACGATCGACAGAATGAAGTTCGCCGCGGGACCGGCAACCACCGTCAGCGCCCGACGGCCGACGCTCTTGGCTGGAAATGCACCCTCGCGCTCGGCGTCGGACATTCCGGCGACGGCGGAATGGTCCGGTACTGAAGCCGCATTCTCGTCGCCGAGGAATTTGACGTAGCCTCCGAGCGGAATGGCGCACAGCTTCCAGCGCGTCCCGTGGCGATCATTGAAACCGACAATCTCGGGGCCGAATCCGACCGAAAAGGCCAGCGCCTTGATCCCGCACCAGCGACCGACGAGAAAATGCCCGAGTTCATGGAAGAAAACGATGGTCGTCAGGACGAACAGGAAGGGCACGATATAGACGAGCCCGCCGCTCCAAAGACCGCTCAGTCCCGCCGAAATATCCATGCCGTCGTCCTTATCGTCGAGGGGGCGATGCAGTGCCCTGTTTTGCTGGCATTGCGATCGGATCGACCCAGTGATGCTACAGCTTGGATCGCGTCGCAATGATGGCCTGATGACGACGGGTCACACTTCGTTGCGCATCGGCATCAGGCGAAGCGTGACGAGGCGATCGTCAGGCTGGAAAGATGCCGCCTGCCGGGTGGCCGAAGCCGGCCAAGGCGACGCCGACCAGCCAGGCGACGAAGGTCGCGGTGATCAGCCCATCGATTCGGTCCATCAGTCCGCCGTGCCCTGGGATGAGGCGCCCGGAATCCTTCACCCCGAAGCGTCGCTTGATCCAGGATTCGTAAAGATCACCCGCCTGGCTCACCGCAGACAGGACGGCTGCAAGCACGACGATAAACGTGGTCAGTTCACCGCTGACGGCGATAGCAAAAAGGCTGGCGCAAACCACCGAAGCGACGAGACCGCCCATTGCCCCGGAGATCGTCTTCTTTGGCGAGACCGAAGGCATGAGCTTGGGTCCACCGATCGCCCGTCCGGTGAAATAGGCGAAGATGTCGGTCGGCCAGACGATGACGATCAACAGGCCGAGGGCAGAGAGCCCGGAGAGGTCGTCGCCACGGAGCATGCCGGGCGCAAGCGAGGCAGCGGCCGAATAGACCAGCGCGCCCAGCACCCAATCGGCGCGCCGCTCCTTGCGGTCGACGAACCATATGAAGCAGGCGCCCAACACGACGATCACGACGGCCGTCGCATAGAAGGAGAAGACGAAAGCGATCAGCGCTGCCAGCAACGCCCGGCGCGCGAACAGAAAGATCGGCCCGGCGCGGTTGGCACGGGTCATCCTCGCCCATTCGTCGAAGACGATAATGCCTGCGGCGACACACAGGAGCCGGAACGGCCAGCCGCCGACGAAGGTCAGGACGAGAA
>JBBSUS010000729.1:0-1540 GCA_038234195.1 Hyphomicrobiales bacterium
CCCTCTCTCTCCTCTCACCATGTTCGCCGGACCTCGAATGTGCGCACAAAAAAGGGGCCTCCCGAAAGAGACCCCCGTGAGCGGTACATTCGCTCGTCAGTGCAGTTCAATTCGGCCCGAAAAACTCACATTGACCGAATTTTTCAGCGGAAACATATGCTACGCCACGCCTCGAACACTCCCGATCGCCGCGGACGCGTTGGCTGTTCTTCGCAATGTTGATGCGCCTGCGAAATGCAGGGGCCTCGCATCGGTGGACCCGCCGCAAGCGCCTCTTCGGCTCGAAGAGTGTCCATGCGCTCACAGTTCCGGTGGTCAGAAGAAACGCCGTGTCCCACCCTTGCGAGCGGAAAAGACGATCGGTTGTGTTCGGCCCGGTCGCCGGCGCCTCAGCGCCGAGCGAGATGTCGTCGTGGTGTATCCCTTAAACGATCGCTTACGCCGCCTGGTCGGTCAGGAACGCTGGTAGTTCTTCATCGTCGGATGGGTCGAACGACGATGCTTCGGCGCCATCCTCTGTCTCGACGTCATCGGCAGCGTTGGACCGACCGTCCGCCTGCGAGCCGGCTTCGTCGTCGATCAAGGTTTCAGGCTCCGCGGCTTGGCAACCGGTAAAGCCGATGCCATCGGGGAGCCACTGCGACGTCCGTTTGGCGGTTTCAACCCGAAGGCCGGCGCGGGTCCGTCCTTCGTCGGAGAATGCGTCCTCCATCGATTTTGCCAGATCGCCCTTCTTCATGCCCTTGTTCTCCTCGGCCCACGCATCGCTGATCGTCTCGCGAGCCGCCGCCATCATGTAGTCCTTGGTCACGCGACCGAAAAAGTTGACGGCAGTCGGGCGCCAGCATCCGGCAACGTCGATATCGAGGCGTCGTCCAGCTTCCTCGATCACCGGATTTGCCAGATGATCGACCGACAGCTGCTGGTTGAGGGCATGTGCGGTCGCGAAGCTGAACAGCGCCTGCTTTTCCGAAAAATGCAGGGCGCTCATCGCCTCAAAATCGTCGGGCTTGGGCAGACCCATCCATTCAAGCCGCAGCGACGACTTGAACTTCTCGATCATCCGATCGGCGACGGTGCCCTCCAGATGCGCCTTCGATGCAGCGGTCATCGCCGGCGTCAGCCGAAGATCGAGCGGCTTTGCACCATAGGTGGTGCGGAACGTGTCGGAACACATTGTGTAGAGGACAAGATCGAACGAGACGTCGAAATCGACCTGAAGATGCGCCTGCATCACTTGGTGGCGGATGGCACGGAGATCATCGCCAAGCGCCGCCGACAAACCGGCTTCCTTCCACGCGGCGGTCGCAGGATTGTCCACCTTCCCGTCCGCCCCGACATGCGCGCTCGTCATCGGCCGCGGTGGCGTGATGCGCAGCGGTGCCGCCGTTGGCGTCGCAACGACCGAGACATCGTCATCCTCGCGATCTGTAGTTTCGCCCTCGGACTGGTCGTCAGACCCGGTCGTCTCGTGGGATGGGTCGGTCTCGCCGTCGATCGGCTCATTCGCCTTCGGCATGTCCTCGGCCCGGACGAGCCC
>JBBSUS010000730.1:0-1524 GCA_038234195.1 Hyphomicrobiales bacterium
CCACCTTGTAGGCGACCCGATTGGAATAGATCATCACCGGCAGATCACCGGCCGCCGCCACGGCACGCATCGTCGCGAGCGTTTCCCTAGCGTTGGTATGGTAGATCAGGCTCGGCACGATCATCAGCCCGTCGGCTCCCGCCTTGGCGGCCGCCTTGGCGATGGCGCAGGACTCGGCGGTCGAGGCGGCCGCCACCGTCATCATCGCCGGCTTGCCGCCGGTGACGGATTTCGCCGTCTGCAAAAGCGCGATCTTCTCGTCGAGCGTCAGCATCGGGCCTTCGCCGAGCGAGCCGCAGACGATCAGCCCGTCACAACCGGCATCCATCTGCAGCCCGAAGCAGCGCTCGTTCTCGGCCGTGTCGAGATCGCCGCCCTCGTTGAATTTCGTCGTGACGGCCGGAATGACGCCTGACCACATGAGCTGCTTCTCCATTTTGCTTGACGCCCCTCCACCGGAAACGATCCCGCAAGGCGCGACCCATAACTTTGGTTCGACACGTTTGCAGGCCGATTCCGGCCGCTTACGCTCCTTGCGACCCATATGTCGCGGGATCGGGAATCGCGATGAATTCAAACGGATGGGTGACCAAACCGGCGGCGACGTCAAGCCCGCCATGCGACGCTCGGCCGTGTTTCGACGGTCGCTCCCCTCGCGTTCGCGGATCGACGGGAGAGGCCGACCCGGATCGCTGCTCGGCTTGACAGCGAGCCCTTGGACCGAGCGCGCCGCTGTCGGCCATGCGCCCTCGCCAAACCGACGATCCGGGTTTATCAAAGCCGCCGAAAACGACGAAATCGCGATGCGGAGACTTCCATGGACCCTGCGACCCACAGGATTTCGGCAGGCGGCGTCTCGGCGAGCATCAACGCCGAGGGCGCCGAGCTGGTGAGTCTGAAAGATGCGGCGGGCGATGAGTTCCTTTGGCAGGCCGGCCCGCAATGGCCCCGGCATGCGCCGTTGCTGTTTCCCATCGTCGGACGTCTGGCGAACGATACGTTGCACCACGACGGACGCGACTACTCCATCACCCAGCATGGTTTTGCCCGGGACGCGCTCTTTGCCTGGACCGAGCGGTCCGACACCCGAGCGGTGCTGGCCCTGGAAGACGATTCCTCTACCCGCGCTCTTTTCCCCTTCGCCTTTCGGCTGGAGCTGATCTTCTCGGTCGAAAGCGCGACACTGAGCGTGACCGCACGCGTGAGCAATCCGGGCGAGCAGACGCTGCATTGCGGCATCGGCGCCCATCCCGGGTTTCGCTGGCCGCTGAAGGACGAGATATCGAAAGACGCCCACCGCATCGTTTTCGAAACACGCGAAACCGGCCCGGCGCTCGGCGTTGCGGGTGGGCTGTTGAGCGACCCCAAACCCTTGCCCTTCGATGGGACGGTTCTGCCTCTCAGCGAGAGCCTTTTCGCCAACGACGCCCTGGTGATGCCCGCGGTTGCCAGTCGCAGCGTGCGCTACGAAGCGCTTGGTGAGGACGGCGAACCCGTCAGCGCGATGATCGTCGCCTGGGACGG
>JBBSUS010000731.1:0-1506 GCA_038234195.1 Hyphomicrobiales bacterium
GGCCCAATCCGCGCAGCGGACCGCTCCGGCTTTCAGGCGTTCGCCACGAGCCGCCCGTCCAGTGCGTCCTCGATCAAGGCACGCGTCTCGGCGACGCCGTAGAGCGCAATGAACGAGCCGAAGCGCGGGCCGCGGTCCTGGCCGATCAGCGTCTGGTAGAGCGCCTGGAACCACTCGCCCGAAACGCCGGGGCCGCCGTTGGGGCCGGTCTTCTTCTTGTCCTGATAGCGCTCGATCGGCCGCGCCACGTCGAGAAGCGTATCCTGGATGACTTCGCTGGACGCATCCTTCGGCAGAAGGCTTAGCGCCGCGTCGAGTTCGGCAAGAGCCTGCCGCTCCACCTCGTCCGGCGCCCGGAAGGTCTTGAACGGCTTCACGAAGTCCTCGAAATAGCGCAGCGCATAGCCGACCAGCCGGTCGAGTTCGGGGTCGGTCTCGGCGGTGACACCCGGCGCGTAGCGCGAGATGAAGCCCCACAGCGTTTCGGCATTGGAGGCATTGGACGCCGAGACCAGATTGATCAGCATGGCGAAGGGAACCGGCACCGCACGCGACGGCGGTTCACCGTCGTGGATATGCCAGACGGGGTTCTGCAGGCGCTGCTTGAGGTCCTGGCGCTGATAGCCGGAGACGAACTGGTAATAGTCGTCGGCCGCTTTGGGAATGACGTCGAAGAACAACCGTTTGGCGGCCCGGGGCTTGCCGAACATGTAGAAGGCGAGGCTTTCCGGCGACGCGTAGGTCAGCCATTGGTCGATGGTCAGGCCGTTTCCCTTGGACTTGGAAATCTTGTGGCCGTCCTCGTCGAGGAACAGTTCGTAGTTGAACCCTTCCGGCGGCTCTGCGCCGAGCGCCCGGCAGATCTTCGAGGACAGCATCACGGAATCGATCAGGTCCTTGCCGGCCATCTCGTAGTCGACCCCGAGCGCCGCCCAGCGCATCGCCCAATCGGCCTTCCACTGGCACTTGACCGCGCCGCCGGTGACAGTGGTTTCGATCCGCTCGCCCGTGTCGGGATCGCGATAGGCGATCATGCCGCTGGCGGCATCCCGGTCGACCATCGGCACCTGCAGGACGATGCCGGTCTTGGGATGAATCGGCAGGAAGGGCGAATAGGTGGCGCGCCGATCCGGTCCGAGCGTCGGCAGGATGACCGCCATCACCTCGTCGTAGGCGGCCAGCATCTTCAGCAACGTTTCGTCGAACTGGCCCGACGCATAGGCGTCGCTGGAGGAGACGAAGGTGTAGTCGAAGCCGAAGCGATCGAGGAACGCTCGGAGGCGGGCGTTGTTATGGGCCGCAAAGCTGGGATATTCGGTCGAAAACGGGTCGGGAATGCGCGATAGCGGCTTGCCGAGATGGCTTTCCAGCATTGCCTTGTTCGGCACGTTGTCCGGCACCTTGCGCAGTCCGTCCATGTCGTCGTAGAACCACAGGAGCTTGGTTGCCACCCTGTCTTCCGTCAGCACCCGAAACGAGTGCCGCACCATCGCAGTGCGAGCCACC